>NZ_KV794770.1:0-22886 GCF_001808895.1 Corynebacterium sp. HMSC070E08 | reverse complement strand
ATCGGTTTATCCACACGAAATGTCCCTTAAGCCCTTTCTCTCTTTTAGGGCCTATTCGGCGAGGTGGCCCAAGGCGACGTCGATAAGCGCGCGGCGCCTTTGCGGCGGCAGGGGGCGGTCGGTGAGGTGATCGTGGACCCACAGGCCGTCGGCGATGATCGAGGCCAGCACGACGGATTCATCCTCCGAGACAGGATCGGGGAGCCAGCGCCTGTCGACGTCCCTCCACACCTTCTGGAAGTCCGGATGGGACTGTGAGTGGATGGACATGAGCAATTCAATGAGCGGGTCATTCTTTCCCATGGACTCCAGCGCGGCACGGTAGCGCTGGCGTGGGCTCAGCTGGTCTGCCGTCTTGCCGTCGGAGAGACCGACGAGCTCTTCCTCCCAGCGCTCCGCGCAGAGCTTGTGGCAGTCAATGAGCAGCTCGTGGCGGGTGGGGAAGTGGTAGATGAGCCCAGACTTACTCATACCCGTTGCGGTGGCCAAGGAATCGTAGGTCAGTGCGTGGACGCCATCCTCTTCGATGATGGCGAGCGCCTTTTCGAGCGCCTCGACCTTTTTACTAACGCGTGGCATCGGCACCTCCTGAGGTTGGATTGCTGCGGAAGCACCAGCCGGTGACCGCGGCAAAAATGAGCATGACTACGCCGAGCCCAGCGGCGGTGGCTAGGTAGGCGTCGTTATACGCGGCGCCGGCGGCCTCCGCGAGTGCGGGGTTGTGGAGTGCTTCCATGCCTAAGTCCTGGATGTCCTCGGGGAGCCCGCTCTTGTAGAGCATCGGCAGCACTGATCCAGTGACCGCAATGGACAGCAGCGTACCGAATTCATAAGACACTTCCTCCACGCCCGCGGCCATGCCGGAGCGTGACGCAGGAGCGGCACCGATGATGGCAGTGGAGGACACCGACATCACGAACCCCGCGCCGAGGCCAGTGATGAACAGACCAGCCAGGTATGCGGGGAAGACCTCGTGCGTGCCGCCCCACACCACGCCGCCAATGCCCGCTGCCATGGCGAGGAAGCCGCCAGCGATGATGGGCAAGAAACCCCAGCGGTGCAGGTTAGCCCCGCCCAGCGCGGACATCGGCAGCGCCGCAATCGCGATGAGGGAAATGATGAGCCCAGCGTGCAGCGGGGAGTAGAGGTCCACCAACTGCAGCTTCTGCGTGGTGGTCATTTCCAGCCCTGCCATGCCAAACATGGCGCCGGCTGCGGCCAACACGCCGCCGCTGAAGATGGGCGAGCGGAAGATATCGAAGGTGAGAAGCGGCTCCTTCAGTTTGTGCTGGCGGCGAGTGAAGAGGATGGCACCGATGAGACAGGCAGCCAGCGCGCCGCCAATAAGCATGGCGTTGAGATGGGAGCTGGCGACAGACTTGATGACGAGCACCAGCGAAGCCAGCGTGATCAGCGCGTAAAGGGAAGACAAGAAATCCCACTGCTTCGCCGGGTTCGCCACATTAGGCGGGGCGAGGAAGGCGGTGAGGATGAGCGCGATGATGACGATGGGCACGTTGACCAAAAAGACCGATCCCCACCAGAAATGCTCGAGCAAGAAGCCGCCTACCGTGGGGCCCGCCGCCGCGCCGACGACGGCGATGGAGCCCCAAATGCCGATGGCGGTGTTGCGCTCAATCTCATCCTCAAAGGTCAGGCGAATCAGCGCCAGGGTAGCGGGCATCATGATGGACGCACCGAGACCTAGGAAGGCGCGAGCGGCGACGAGCTCCCACGCGCCGGGGGCGAGTGCGGCGGCCAGCGAAGCGATGCCGAAGACCCACAGGCCGATGACGAACATGCGGCGGTGACCGATCTTGTCACCTAACGTGCCGGTGCCTAGGAGGAGGCCGGCGAGCATGAGCGCGTAGGCGTTGATGATCCACAGCTGCTGCAGCGAGGTGGCGTGCAGCTGCTCGGAGAGCTCCGGCAGGGCAGTGTAAAGGATCGAGTTGTCCAAGCCGATCATGAGCAGACCCAAGGAGATGACACTAAAAAAGATCCACCGTCGGGTCGCTGAGGTGCTTAAGGCCTCTGCGGAGGCTTTCGTGTGAACGTCTGTCATGCTGCGAAACTATAGCGAACGGTCGTTACAGTTTCAAAGTCTTGAATGTTGACTTGTTGTTAAAGTCACAAAGTGCGCGTGACGTGAGAAGGCAGCTTTATGGTGGCGAAACACCACCGGGAGGGAGAACACTGGGGTCCGTTAGCGATAAAAGTTAGAGAGGTACAACATGGCACGCAATTACGCCACGCAACTCGTAGAAACCTTGGAAGCCCAGGGAGTTAAGCGCATCTATGGGCTTGTCGGTGATTCCCTCAACCCCATCGTGGACGCGGTGCGGCAGTCCTCCATCGAGTGGGTCCACGTCCGCAACGAAGAGGCCGCGGCATTCGCCGCTGAGGCGGATTCCCTCACCACCGGCAACCTCGCCGTGTGCGCCGCCTCCTGCGGCCCGGGAAATACGCACCTTATTCAGGGGCTTTACGACGCCCACCGCAACGGCGCCAAGGTCCTTGCCCTAGCCAGCCACATTCCTTCCCGCCAGATCGGCTCGAAGTTCTTCCAGGAAACCCACCCTGAGGCCATCTTTCAGGAGTGCTCCGGCTACTGCGAGATGGTCAACTCCGCTGAGCAGGGAGGCGTGGTCTTGCACCATGCCATTCAGAGCACCATGGCCGGCAAGGGCGTGTCCGTCCTCGTTATCCCGGGTGATGTCTCCACTCAAGAGGCGGAAGAGGACACCTTCACCTCCTCCGTGATTTCCTCCGGCCGTCCGGTTGTCTACCCGGACCCGGCAGAGGCCGCCGCGCTGACCCAGGCCATCAACGAGGCCAAGACCGTCGCCCTCTTCGTCGGTGCTGGCGTCAAGGACGCGCGCGAGCAGGTCCTTGCGCTGGCCGAGAAGATCAAGGCTCCCATCGGCCACGCCCTGGGCGGCAAGATGTACATCCAGTACGACAACCCCTTCGACGTCGGCATGTCCGGCCTGCTCGGCTACGGCGCGGCCCACGAGGCTACCCACGAGGCAGACCTGCTCATCCTGCTGGGCACGGACTTCCCCTATAACGACTTCCTGCCGGATGCCAACGTGGCCCAGGTCGACATCGATGGCTCCCACATTGGCCGCCGCACCCGCATCAAGTACCCGGTGACGGGCGATGTCGCCGCCACCATCGAGAACATCCTGCCGCACGTCGATGAAAAGAAGGACCGCTCCTTCCTCGACAAGATGCTCAAGAAGCACTACGACAAGCTGCATCACGTCGTTGAGGCCTACACCTCCGGCGTCGAGAAGCACACGCCGATCCACCCGGAGTACATCGCCGACCTCATTGACCAGCAGGCCGATGAAGACGCCATCTTCACCGTCGATACCGGTATGTGCAACGTGTGGGGCGCGCGCTACATTACTGCGAACGGTAAGCGCGAGCAGATCGGTTCCTTCCGCCACGGCACCATGGCCAACGCCCTGCCGATGGCCATCGGTGCGCAGGCGGCGCACCCGGACCGCCAGGTCATCACCTTCTCCGGCGACGGCGGGCTGTCCATGCTCATGGGCGAGCTGCTCACGGTGAAGCTGCACAACCTGCCGGTGAAGATGTTCGTGTTCAACAACTCTTCCCTCGGCATGGTCAAGCTGGAGATGCTGGTCCAGGGCCTGCCGGAGCATGAGACCGACCACGAGCACGTCAACTACGCCAAAATTGCGGAGGGTGCGGGCATCAAGCACTTCCGCATCGAGGATCCGAAGGACGCGCCGCGCCTCATCAAGGAGGCCTTGGCCTACGACGGGCCTGCGCTTATCGACGTCGTCACGGACCCCAACGCCCTCTCCTTGCCGCCGACGCTGACCTTTGAGCAGCTGCTCGGATTCTCTAAGGCGGCAACCCGCACCGTCTTCGGCGGCGGCGTGGGCCAGATGCTCTCCATGGCGAAGTCCAACCTGCGCAACATTCCGCGCCCGCAGGACTTTTAATGTGTCGGCGTTAGCGCCACACATTAAAAGAGGCCCACGCCGAAGAGATCGACATGCTCGCGGGTTTACCCCCGCCAAGGTTTTATTCCTTGGCGGGGTCTTTGACTGGGATGAGGACCAGCGCGCCAACGAGCAAGACTAGCCCGATGGCGAGCACGCCTCCCCGATCTCCCTGCCCGAGCAGGGAAACGAAGACGCCAAAGAGGAAGGGCGTCAACCACGCCACGGCTCGGCCGGTCGTGGCGTAGAGGCCAAACATCTCGCCTTCGCGCCCCGGCGGGGCCACACGCGCCAAGAAGCCGCGGGCGGAGGCCTGGGCCGGTCCGACGCAGAGACACAGGATGAGCCCGCAGATCCAGAAGGCCGTCGGCCCCTGCGCCACAAACATGATCCCGGCCATGAGCGTCAAGATGGCCAGGCAGGTGAGGATGATGGCTTTGGGGCCCACGTGGTCGTCGATCAGCCCGCCGACCACCGCGCCCAGCGCGGCCGCAACGTTGGCGGCAACACCGAAGATGAGGACGTCGCCAGGCGAAAGCCCATAGACGGATACGCCCAGCACGGCCCCGAAGCTAAACACCGCGGACAGGCCATCGCGGAAGATGGCAGAAGCAAAGAGGAACGCAAAGGCATTGCGGTCCTCCCGCCACAGCGTTCGCACCGTGCGCCACAGCTCGCGGTAAGACTCCGCCACACCGCCCGTCGATTCACCCGACGGCGCAATCTCCGGCACGCGCAGCAACACGGGGATGGCAGACAGCCCAAACCACGCCGCCGAAAGCAGTGCCACGAGCCGAATATTCCAGCCACCCTCCGTGGACAGCCCCAGTCCGCCGCCCTCGCCGGAGACGAAGCCGAAGTAGCAGATGAGCAGCAGTACGATGCCGCCGAAATAGCCTGCCGACCAGCCCAGGCCGGATACGCGGCCCACCTTGTCCTCGGTGGCCACCTGGTTGAGTTGGGCAAAGTAGTTGACCTCCGCGAATTGGATGGTCACCGAACCTACCGCTAGGCCGATGAGGCCGAGCCAGAAATACGCGGGCGCATCATTGCGGATGAAGAACAGGCTGGCCATGACCAGGAAGGTCAGCAGCGACCAGAAGCCCAGCGCGCGACGCCGCGTGCCCAACCGGTCAGAGCGCTGCCCCATCACGGGGGTCACCGCAAAGATCACCAGGCCCGCCACCGTCATGGACCACGACAGCCACTGCGCCGGGGTGAACTGCGAGTCAATCTGCTGGCCCACCGAGTCGGTGAGGTAGACCGAGAAAATAAACGTCACGAGCACCGCGTTGAAGGCGGCCGAACCCCAGTCCCACAGGGCCCAGGCAGCCACGGTGAGGCGGTCAGTGCGTGTCGAGGCTTGCGTCATGCTTCATTATCGTAGGCAAAAACACCTGCCGAGTGGATGGAGTTGCACTTAACGCGACGTCAACTTTTAGGCTCAACGACATGCGTAACGACTACAGCATCGGCGATGTGGCCGGCATTTTGAAAGTCACCACCCGCACCCTGCGGCACTGGGATGACATCGGCCTGCTTAGCCCCCAGTGGCGCACCGGGGGCGATCACCGCCTCTACACCGAAGATGACGTGCAACGCGGGATGGACATCCTGATTTATCGCAGCGTCGGGATTGAGCTGAAAGACATCGCAGTGCTTCTCGACGCCCCTTCCGCAGCCACCCTGGCCCGCCTCCGCGCCCAACACGAGGCCTTGCAGAAGCGGCGAGCCGACGTCGACGCCATGTTGTACGCAGTGGAAAGACTAATTGAGGAGACTGAAATGGATAAGAACCTAAGCCCCAGCCAAAAAGTGCGGAACCTGGGTGACGCATGGCCCCAACTGCAGGAAGAAGCCCACGAGAAGTGGGGAGACAGCAAAGAATGGGCGGCCAGTGCGGCCGTCGCAGATTCGATGGGAAAGAAGGACTGGGAGGAATTCTCAGTGGACCATGAGAACTTTGCGGCCGAGCTAGAGGAGGCCGCGGACGCAGGACTTGAACCGGGCGGCGAGGAGGCGAAGGTAATCGTCGACAAGCACCGCGCCCTCATCGCCCAGTGGTACCCGGTGTCGAGGTCCAAGCAGGTGATCCTGGCGCGCATGTACTGCGAGGACCCGCGGTTTAACGAGACCTACCGCGGTAATGCCGACTATTTGCGTCAGCTGATTGAGGCGCAAGCGCAGGCGGAAGGGGTGGATCTGGACAATCTCGCCTGGGACTAGTCGGTTCACAGCGCACGTACAGACTCCGCTCAGTACCCTTGGAAGCCAGAGTGCAATACTTCTCACCTTGAATGAGATATCCCTGGCGCCACCAGGCGTTAAGAGAAGCGGAGAAAGGACCAAAGCGGGACCATGGATGATTCGAAGGACGTCAAGGTACTTGTCGTCGATGACGAGCCCAATATCGTTGAGTTGCTCACCGTCTCCCTAAAGTTTCAAGGTTTCGACGTACACAGCGCCAACTCCGGCAACGAGGCCCTGCGCATCGCGCGTGAGATCAATCCAGACGCTTACATCATGGACGTCATGATGCCGGGCATGGACGGCTTTGAGCTGCTGGGCAAGCTACGCGCAGAGGGCCTCGACGGCCCCGTGCTCTACCTGACCGCCAAGGACAGCGTGGACCAGCGCATCCACGGCTTGACCATTGGCGCGGATGATTACGTCACCAAGCCCTTCAGCCTGGAAGAGGTCATCACCCGCCTGCGCGTGATTCTGCGCCGCGGTAACGCGGTGGATGACCAGGACGGCGACGCCACCATGACCTATGCCGACCTCACCCTCAACGATGACACCCACGAGGTCACCAAGGCGGGGGAGATCGTGGAGCTTTCGCCCACCGAGTTCAACCTGCTGCGCTACCTCATGCAGAACCGCGAGGTGGTGCTGTCCAAGTCCAAGATTCTGGATAATGTCTGGCACTACGACTTTGGTGGTGACGGCAACGTGGTCGAGTCCTACATTTCCTACCTACGCCGCAAAATTGATACCGGCGATACCCCGCTTATTCACACCGTCCGCGGTGTCGGTTACGTGCTGCGCATGCCGCGCTCGTAGGCTCATCCACTATGAGCGAACCCACCGCGAGTATTCAGGCCCCACAATCCGGGGTGACGCTGGTGCGGGATAAAGCCCCGCGCCGGCGTATGCAGCGCCCCAAAGCGCTGCCCCTGCGCACGTGGCTACTTGTCCTCATGGTGCTGGTATCGGGGCTTGGCCTGGCCATGTCCTCCCTGGCGGTGTCGTCGATCATGCGCAACGTGCTCTACACCCGAGTGGACACCGAGCTTAACGACGCCCACAGCTCCTGGGCCAGCAACCTCGACGAGTCCTTTTATATGCCGCAGGACGGAAGCCGCCGACCCCCGACGGATTATGTGGCGCTGGCGTACTATCCCGATGGCTCCGTGGTGACCACGCGGCCGATCGCGGCGTTGCCCGATGCACGCAACGTGATCGTCGGTGGGGAACCCACCACCGTGCGCTCGATTCAGGGCGAAACCGAATGGCGGGCCGTGGCCAAACTCCAACGGGATGGTTCCGTGGTGGTCGTCGCCAAAGACATGACGACGGAAAACTCCATCCTGAAAGGGTTGGCGATTGTCCAGGTGATCATCGCGGCCTTGGTCATGCTGATCATCGCGGTGGTGGGCATGTGGCTGATCCACCGGGCGCTGCGGCCGCTGCGCGTGGTCGAGAAAACGGCTTCCCAAATCGCGGCGGGCAACCTGGACAAGCGCGTGCCGGAGTGGCCGCTGCACACTGAAGTGGGGCAGCTTGCCGCAGCGCTCAACGTCATGCTGGGGCAGCTGCAGAATTCCGTCGTCGATGCGCAGGAAAAAGAACAGCAAATGCGCCGCTTCGTCGGCGATGCCTCCCACGAGCTGCGCACGCCGCTGACCAGCCTGCGCGGCTACACGGAGCTGTACCGCTCGGGGGCTACCCAGGACGCGGAGTTTGTCTTCAGCAAGATCGATGCCGAGTCTAAGCGGATGTCGTTGCTCGTGGAGGATCTGCTGGCCCTGACGCGCGCGGAGGGCTCACGCCTGGACATGCGCGAGGTTGACATGCTGGAACTTGTGCTGTCAGTGGGTTCCTCGGCGCGGGCGGCTTTTGCGGGCCGCACCATCAACGTCAACAACGAGGCCTCCGGGATTCCAATGGTCAACGGAGACCCGGATCGCCTACACCAGGTATTGCTTAACCTGGTGTCCAACGGTATCCGCCACGGCGGCGAGGAGGCGTCGGTGACGCTGACCTTGCGCGACGACGAGGAGCACGTGCTTATCGACGTTGCCGATGACGGCAAAGGCATCTCCCCCGAAGACGCGGCCCATATTTTCGAGCGCTTCTACCGTGCAGACACCTCGCGCACCCGCGATACGGGTGGCTCGGGTTTGGGCTTGGCCATCGTGAAATCACTCGTCGAGCAGCACGGCGGTTCAATCTCCGTGGATTCGGAGCTGGGCAGCGGATCGGTCTTCACCATCTGCCTGCCCAAAGCGCCAACCGACGGCAGCTAACGCCTAGCTGTCGCGGCGGCCACCCTCGTCCGTGCCGAGGTGCTGGCGGATGCGCGCGGCGGCCTCATCCATGGCGGCGGGGTCGGTGGCGTCGGCAGCGAAGGCCTTCGCGAAGTCGTAGTCTTCCATTTTCTCGGTGGGGAAGAGGTGGATGTGGGTATGCGGCACGTCGAAGCCAGCGATGATGTAGCCCGTACGCGGGGTGTCGAAGGCCGTCTTAATGGCGCCACCGATCTCTAGAGCGATCTCATTGAGGTGCGACCAGGTCTGAGAATCGAGGTCAGTCCACTTATCGACCTCCTCGATCGGCACCACCAAGGTGTGGCCATAACGCAGCGGCTCGATGGACAAAAACGCCACGCACTTCTCGTCGCGGTATACAAAGCGAGCAGGCAGCTCGCCCTCGATGATCTTTGTAAATACGGAAGACATGGCCCCTAGGCTACCGCCAGTTAAGATAGACGGCATGCGCATTCTCGTTATTGGCTCGGGCGGCCGCGAACATGCCCTGCTCACTGGCCTTAAATCTGATCCCTCTGTTACCGATTTGCACATCGCACCGGGTTCCCCGGCGCATAAGATGCAGGCCACCATCCACCCGGAGTATTCCCAGGTGGACGATCCTGCGCGTATGACGGAGCTGGCTGTTGATATTGACGCGGATCTGGTCGTCATCGGCCCAGAGGTGCCGCTGGTGAAAGGCGTGGCGGATGCTCTGCGCGAGCGCGGCATTGCGGTCTTCGGGCCGTCGGCAAGCGCGGCACAGATCGAGGGATCCAAAGCATTTGCCAAGGATGTCATGGCGGCCGCCGGCGTGCGCACCGCCCGCGCGGAGCAGCTCGCCCCCGGCACCAGCGATGAGGACATCGAGGCCGCCCTCGATCGTTTCGGCCCGCACTTCGTGGTTAAGGACGATGGCTTGGCCGGCGGCAAGGGCGTCGTGGTGACCGAGTCCCGCGACGCGGCCCGCGCGCACGTTGATGCGGTCCACGCCGTGGGCAACCCGGTGCTGCTCGAGTCCTTCCTCGACGGCCCGGAGGTCTCCCTGTTCTGCTTGGTGGACGGCGAGACCGTCGTCCCGCTGCTCCCGGCGCAGGACCACAAGCGCGCCTACGACAACGATGAAGGCCCCAACACCGGCGGCATGGGCGCCTACACCCCGCTGCCGTGGCTGCCTGCCGACGGCGTCCAGCGCATCGTCGACGAAGTCTGCGTCCCCGTGGCCAAGGAAATGGTCAAGCGCGGCACCCCGTACTCTGGCTTGCTGTACGCCGGCCTGGCGTGGGGCAAGGAAGGCCCAGCCGTGGTGGAATTCAATGCCCGCTTCGGTGACCCGGAAACGCAGGCGGTGCTCGCTTTGCTGAAGTCTCCGCTCGGAGAGGTCCTGAATGCCACCGCTACCGGACAGCTAGCGGAGCTGGCGCCGCTGGAGTGGGAAGACGGCTATGCCGTCACCGTGGTGCTGGCCGCCGAGGGCTACCCGGCTTCGCCGCGCAAGGGCGATCCGATTGCCTCGCCGGATCTTGATGATCCCACCCGGGTTCTGCACGCCGGTACCACCACGGGGGAGGGCGGCTACGTCTCCAACGGTGGTCGCGTCCTCAACGTTCTCGGCCGTGGTGCCACCCTCGCTGATGCCCGCGCGGCCGCCTACGAGGTTCTCGGCGGCATCGAGCTGGAGGGCAGCTTCTTCCGCACGGACATTGCACTGCCGGCGGAGAAGGGGCAGATTAGCATCTAATCCCCTGATAATGCCTCCTTTGGGGTGCGGCGTGGAATAATGAGCGACGTGGCTGAAAAGAAGAACATTTCCAACGTCCTGTCCGCTCGATACGCCTCCCCCGAGATGGCTGAAATCTGGTCCCCGGAACACAAGATCATCCTGGAGCGCCAGCTGTGGATTGCGGTGATGACGGCGCAGAAGGATCTTGGCGTCAACATCCCTGCCTCGGCTATCGCCGCTTACGAGGCGCAGGTTGAGAACGTCAACCTCGCCTCCATCGCGGAGCGTGAGCGCGTTACGCGCCACGACGTCAAGGCGCGCATCGAGGAGTTCAACGCCCTAGCCGGCTGCGAGCACATCCACAAGGGCATGACCTCGCGTGACCTGACGGAGAACGTGGAGCAGCTGCAGATTCTGCGTTCTTTGGAGCTGGTGCGCGATAAGGCCATCGCGGTGGTCTCGCGCATTGGTGAGCGCGCGGCGCAGTATCAGACGCTGGTCATGGCGGGTCGTTCCCACAACGTCGCTGCCCAGGCCACGACCCTGGGCAAGCGTTTCGCCTCCGCTGCCGACGAGCTCCTGTTGGGCATCGAGCGCGTGGAATCGCTGCTGAGCCGCTATCCGCTGCGCGGCATCAAGGGCCCGATGGGCACCTCGCAGGACATGCTCGACCTCATGGGCGGATCCGAAGACAAGCTCGCCGCGTTGGAGACCCGCATTGCGGATCACCTGGGATTCTCCCGCGTATTCAACTCGGTGGGCCAGGTTTACCCGCGCTCCCTCGACTTCGACGCTGTGTCTGCGCTCGTTGAGCTGGGCGCCGCGCCCTCTTCGCTGGCCACGACCATCCGCCTGATGGCCGGCAACGAGACCGTGACCGAAGGTTTCAAGGAAGGCCAGGTCGGCTCCTCCGCGATGCCGCACAAGATGAACGCCCGCTCCTGCGAGCGCGTGTGCGGTTTCCAGGTCATTCTGCGCGGCTACCTCACCATGGTGGCGGATCTGTCCGGCCAGCAGTGGAACGAGGGCGACGTGTTCTGCTCGGTGGTCCGCCGCGTGGCACTGCCGGATGCCTTCTTCGCCATTGACGGCATGTTTGAAACCTTCCTCACCGTGCTCGCGGAATTCGGTGCCTTCCCGGCGATGATCGACCGCGAACTGGAGCGCTACCTGCCCTTCCTCGCCACCACCCGCATCCTCATGGCGGCGGTGCGCGCGGGCGTGGGCCGTGAGACCGCGCACGAGGTCATCAAGGAAAACGCCGTCGCCGTGGCGCTCAACATGCGTGAGAATGGCGGGGAGCAGGATCTGATTGAGCGCCTGGCTGCCGACGAGCGCCTGCCGCTCGATGCCGCCGCCCTCGAGGCCGCGCTGTCGGACAAGCACGCTTTCATCGGCGCTGCCGAATCGCAGGTGAGCCAGATTCTGGGCCGCATCAAGGCGATTGCTGATCAGCACCCGCAGGCCGCCGCCTACACCCCGGGCGAGATCCTCTAGCCCACGCGGCCAGGGGGCATCCAGTGATCTGGGGCGACCGGGCGTGGTACGTTTTCGCAGACAATCCCTCTCAAACGCGAGTTTTCGGGGCGCTATTTACGAAAACGTACCTCGTTGGCCCGGTCCATGTACGTTTCGATCAAATAAGGTTGCCCAGATCGAATTTTCTGGCCCTTATTTGATCGAAACGACCATCTAGTCACGTTCTGCTTTATCCGGCGCGTTGTCCGCGCCCTTCGTTGCGGACTCGATGGCGCTGCGGGTTGTACCCCAGGCTTGCCGGGCGCGGTTGGTTACGGTTTCGCGGGCTTCTAAGGTGCGTTGCTGCGCAACACCAGCGGCTTCGCGGGCCATGTTGGTGCCGGTGGTGGTGAGCTCGCGGGCCATGTTGGTGCCGGTGGCAGTCAGCTCGCGGAAAGCATCGATGCGCCGGACGGGCTCTAAGCCCTCGGTTCCTTCGACAGCAAGGTTGGCAGCGTCGGCGAAGTCACGCAGTTGGGCAAAGAAGTGGTTGACCTCCGCTACGGCGCGGGGAGAGTTCCAGTCGATGGCTTTGCGCAGCGTCGAGAAGCTGCCCAGCTCGTGGGCAATGTGGGCGATGCTGGTGAGGTCTTCCAACAAACGAGCGGCGCGCCTCTGCCGCGCCCGAGCAACGGCCGCGGCGTAGTCTTTGGCCACCTCGCCCTCCACGGCATTGGCGCGGCTGAGCTGAAGCACATACATCTGGTTCTGCAGCTGCACGGTTCGGGCAAGCTCGTAGATCCACGAGCCTGCGTCGTCGTTAGTCTTCTGGAAGGTCGCGCGCACCTTCCCGGGCGAAGTCTTTGACCTCGCCATCGTCTCCGCCACGGCCCGCAGGTGTCGTAGTACCTGGCCTTGCAGCTTAGCCAGGTCCGCAGTGAGGTGGGCGATGGTTGCCCACTGCGTATCGGTCACCTCAGCGGTGTCCTCGAGGACGAGGGCGGCCTCCGCCAGCATCTCCGCCACGCCATCAATCTCACCAGCCAGCGAATCCTTCTGGAAGCGCAGCACCTCATCGAGCTTGGCGTCGATATGTTCCAGGTAAGCCTGCATCTGCTCCATCTGCTTCTCGACGGCCGCCTGCTGCATCATCGACGCCAGCACCATCGGAGCCGCCGGCGTGAGCAGGCCGGCCTTCTCAAACTGCAGGTGCTTCAGCAGGCTTCCACCGTTGTGCGAAGCAACGCCGCGGCCGACATCCTTGGTGCGGATTACACCGGCGCGGATATCCCCCGGCTTGATGCCCAGGCGCTTGAGGTACGCAGCGGACTCAGCATCGAGCTTGAGCCAACGTCCAGATTCCTTCTGGTAGTCCTCGATACCTGTGAGCACCTGGCTCGCACGGCGGAGGATCTGGGGAGTGACGGGAGAGAGCTCCGCCTGGTCGGAAAGCCGTTTCAGCTCGGATTCGGGGCCGATAACAAGTGCGCCTTCCTCACCGGTAATGACGGTTAGCTCGGCGTCGCTCTCAGCCATTAGGCCATCCCGGGGAGGCGCAGAACCGGCAGCTCAAAGCCGCCGAAAGAGGCGCCGTTGGAGACGAGGTAGCCGCCGATCACCAGCACGGTGAGCACCGTCATGACGCCGAGGACTGCCGCTCCCGTGGACGAGGTCTGCTGCTGCGTCGTCTGCCCCGGAATGGGCAGCTCGGGCACCGGCTGGATGCCCTCCTGAGCGCCGCGCCCGCGCAGCTCCTCTACACACTCCGCGAAGGACTGCGACTGGGCGGCGTTGAAGGCGTCGACGGCTTCTTTTTCCTGCGCCTGGTTTTCTGCCAGAGCGGCGCGCAGCTTAGGGCTGAAATCGCTACCCGTCGACAACAACGGTGCCGGTCCCTTCTCAGCCCGGGACTTCGCCGCATTGATGGAGTATTCGGCATCCCCCGGCAACAGCACCGATTCATCCTCCACCAGGTCCTCCGGGGCGGACGCGCCGACCATGATGATGACCATATCCGCGCCCGTGTAGCCGGCCTTGCCCAGCGCGGCCACCGTCGCCGCGTAGCCCGGAGCCTTGCTGATATCGCGCGAGGTGTACGCGGAGAAATCCAGCTTCGGGAACTGCGCTTGAATCTGCTCCGAGGTCGCCTTGATCGTGGCAATGTACCCGGCCCGAACGTCGCGAGCCAGCTCGCGATCCGACGCCGACATCGTGCACAGCCACTGTCCGTGGGCGGACTCGCGCACGGAGATGTCGGCTGCGTGCGCAGCGGGCACAGACAGGGCGGCGCCCACCAGCGCAGCGGAGGTCAAAAGGGAGGTCAGGCGAGAGTGCACGGGCTTAGCTCCTCGGGATTGGGACGTATCTTGAAGCAGTCTAGACGGGTCTAGAATGTATGTCATGCGTCCAGAACTTTCTTCCTATGCCCACATCGCCTCCGGCAAGGTGCGCGATATCTACGAAATCGATGACAACACCCTGCTCATGGTGGTCTCCGACCGCATTTCCGCCTATGACCACGCTCTCGAGCCGGCCATCCCCGACAAGGGCCGCGTGCTCACGGCGACGTCGAAGTTCTTCTTCGACGCCATCGACTTCCCCAACCACTTGGCCGGACCGCTCGATGACGAGCGCATCCCCGAGGAAGTCCTTGGCCGCGCAATGGTCGTGCAGAAGCTCGATATGCTGCCCTTCGAGTGCGTCGCCCGCGGCTATCTGACCGGCTCCGGGTTGAAAGAATACAAGGAATCCGGAAGCGTGTGCGGCGTCGAGCTGCCGGAGGGGCTGACCGAGGCCTCCCGCCTGCCCGAGCCCATTTTCACCCCGGCTACTAAGGCGGAGCAGGGCGACCACGATGAGAACGTTTCCTTCGACGTCGTTGTGGACAAGCTCGGCCGCGAGCCCGCCGAAGAGCTGCGCGAGGCCACCCTGCGCATCTATGCCACGGCCGCCGCGCTGGCGGAGGAGAAGGGCATTATTTTGGCGGATACGAAGTTCGAGTTTGGCGTCGACAAGCACGGCACTTTGGTCTTAGCCGATGAGGTCCTCACTCCGGACTCCTCGCGCTACTGGCCGGCCGATACCTATGAGGAAGGCAAGGTCCAGCCTTCCTTTGATAAGCAGTACGTGCGCGATTGGCTCACCAACTCCGGGTGGGACAAGGAGTCCACGCCGCCGCGCCTGCCAGACGACGTTGTTCAGGCCACCCGCGCGCGCTACGTTGAGGCCTTCGAGCGCTTGTCCGGAACCACCTTTTAAGGAGGCTGAATGAATGCACCGATTGCTGCTAAGCGCCCCATCACGCGAGAGTTTCACGGCCGCAGCTTCGTCGATGACTACGAGTGGCTGCGCGCGAAAGAAGCCCCGGAGACCCGGGAGTACCTCGAGGCGGAAAACGCCTACACGAAGGAGCGCACCGCACACCTGGAGACCTTGACGGAGAACATCTTCACCGAGGTCAAGTCCCGCATCAAGCAGACGGACATGTCCGTGCCCCAGCGCCGCGGTAAGTACTGGTACTACGGCCGCACCGAGGAGGGCCAGGAGTACGGCTACAGCTGCCGCATCCCGGTGTCGGAAGGCTCCGAGCCGTGGACTCCGCCGACCATCCCGGAGGAGGGTGCTTCAGAAGGGGAGCAGGTGCTTCTCGACGTCAACGCGCTCGCCGAAGGCCACGACTTCTTTGCCCTCGGCGCGTCCTCGGTGAGCGATTCCGGCGACCTGCTGGCCTATTCGGTCGACGTGGCCGGCGACGAGCGCTTTGAGCTCTTCATCAAGGATCTGCGTACCGGTGAGCTGTTGGAGGACCGCCTGGAAGACATCTTTTATGGTGCGACGTGGGTCGGGGAGGAGTTCATCTTCTACACCACCGTCGATGATGCATGGCGGCCGGACACCGTGTGGCGCCACCGCGTGGGTACCCCGCAGTCGGATGATGTTGTAGTCATGCGCGAGGAGGATTCGCGCTTCGGCATCGGTGTGGGCACGACCCGCAGCGAGAAGTACATCATGATTGTCTCCGGCTCGAAGACGACGAATGAAGCGTGGGTGCTCGAGCAGGACAACCCGGAGGGCGATTTCCGCTGCCTGTGGGCGCGCGAGACCGGCGTGGACTACGACGTCGACCACGCCGTGGTGGCAGGCACCGATTATTGGGTTGTCACGCACAATGCCACCGGCCCCAACTTTGAGCTCGGCTACTGTCCGGTTTCTGCAGAGCTACCGGCGCTGCGCGAACTCACCGTCCTCATGCCGCATGATGACACAGTGCGCATTGAGGGCGTGGATTGCTACCGCGACCAGATCGTCGTGGGCTACCGCCGCGGCGGGATCGGCCGTGCAGCGGTGATGGATGTGCGCCAAGGGTGGGCGCGCTTCGACGAGCTTCACTTCAACGAGGAGCTCTACACCGTCGGCGTGGCCGGTAACCCCGAGTGGGACGCGCCGGTGTTGCGCGTGAGCTACACCTCCTTCATCCAGCCAGCCCAGCTCTTTGATTACCGCGTGGCCACCGGGGAGTACACGCTGCTCAAGGAACAGGAAGTCCCGGGCGGCTATGACAAGGACGAGTATGTTGCCTACCGGGTCTGGTCTGAGGCTCCCGATGGGACCAAGGTTCCCGTGTCCATCGTGCACCGCGCGGAC
The DNA here is from genome assembly GCF_001808895.1 of Corynebacterium sp. HMSC070E08. Taxonomy (NCBI): domain Bacteria; kingdom Bacillati; phylum Actinomycetota; class Actinomycetes; order Mycobacteriales; family Corynebacteriaceae; genus Corynebacterium; species Corynebacterium sp. HMSC070E08. The sequence goes on along the minus strand of NZ_KV794770.1, from coordinate 6,552 downwards.
TTGGACCGTACGCAGCCGAACCCGACGTTGCTTTATGGCTACGGCTCCTATGAGGCGAATATGGATCCGTACTTCTCGGTCTTCCGTTTGTCCCTCATGGACCGCGGCATGATTTTTGCTATGGCGCACGTGCGCGGTGGCGGCGAGATGGGCCGCAACTGGTACGACGACGGCAAAATGCTGGCGAAGAAGAATACGTTTACGGACTTCATCGCGGTGGCTGATGACCTTATCGCCCGCCGGGTGACCACCCCGGAAACCTTGGTGGCTGAGGGCGGCTCCGCCGGTGGTCTGCTCATGGGCGCGGTGGCCAACATGGCACCGGATAGGTTCAATGCCATCGAGGCGAACGTGCCGTTCGTGGATCCGTTGACGTCTATTCTGATGCCGGAGCTACCGCTCACGGTGGTGGAGTGGGAAGAATGGGGCGACCCGTACCACGACCCTGAGGTCTACGACTACATGGCTTCCTACTCGCCGTATGAGAACATTGCGCCGCAGAAGTATCCCAATATCCTGGCGCTGACCTCGCTTAACGACACCCGCGTGCTCTACGTGGAGCCGGCGAAGTGGGTGGCCAAGCTTCGTGACGTCGCCACCGGCGGCGAGTTCCTCCTCAAGACGGAGATGGCCGCCGGCCACGGTGGTGTGTCCGGGCGCTACGCCAAGTGGCGGCAATCTGCATTCGAGTATGCGTGGCTGATTAACCAGGCCACGGGCGTTGAGTCTTAGGCTCCGCTTGCGCTTTGTGGCTCATTAGCCACACAGCGGCCTAGGCCGCCCATGTGGGGGAGCGCCGAATCCCTCTCAGCGCGCGCCGGGGCGGTGGCTGTGCGATAATTTTCCTTATGCATGGCCACCTTCTGGTTTCGATTTCCAGTATCTTCGACGACACCCGAAGGCAGGCCGCTGACCTGCTGGAGCAGTTCGATAAAGCGGATATCCCGGTGTCCTTGCTCGTAGCGCCACACATCGATGGCAATTGGCACCTGGCTAAGGATTCGGCGACACAGTCTTGGTTGCGGGAGCAAGCTGAATCGGGCCGCGTGCTCATTCTCAACGGCTTTGACCAAGCAGTTCAGGGCCGTCGCGCGGAATTCGCCAACTTGGATGCACACGAGGCACGTCTGCGCCTGAAGGGGGCGACGCGGCAGATGGCAAAGATCGGCTTCGAGCCCACTATCTTTGCACCACCGCGCTGGCGCATGTCGGAAGGTACGCTCACCGTCCTTCCCGAGTTTGACTTCGACTTTGCCGCCTCCACCCGAGGTATCCATGATTTGCGCTCCGGCGAGCTCCACCAAGCCCGCAACCTGTCCTTTGGTGAGGGGTTTGGTTCGGCCAAGTGGTGGCGTCGCAACATCATTCGCGCTGCAGAGCGCTCCGCCGAGCGCGGTAATACCGTGCGCCTTTCTATTTCCGGCCGCAACCTCGATGACCGCAAGGTCGTTGCCGACTTCCTCAAGGCCGCTGAGCGCGCCGCTGCCGCAGGTGCGCGGCCTGCTGACTATTCAGTCTTTACGCACGCCGAATAGTTTGTGCGTTGCCAGAGGGTTAGGCCTGTGGAAGTGGTGTGTTTGTTCTTTCTAAATCGAGGATAGTGTCCGGGGCGGTGTTGGGGTCCGACTCGAGGTTGGTGTCAGTTCATTAGGCTGCTTCTTCGGCGGTCTTCGTGCTACTAGCATTGAAGGTGTTGGCGGCTATGAGGTTTCGGGTTTGTTCCAAGCTTGCCAGCGACATGTAGCGCTTTTGCTGGATCCAATCATTCTGCTGTTCAGCTAACACAGAATCGATCAGGCGGATTACAGAACTGCGGTTAAGGGAGATTCCTACAACGTCGGTGCGCCGCCGGATTTCCCGATTCAGTCGTTTTGTCGGATTTTTAGACTACACCTCAAAGCGCTGAAGGAAGTCTTCGATGCTAACCTCTCCCCCGAGATTAAGCGAGAGCTCGCTGAACGGTTTGGGCTGATCCTTTCAGCGATCCGTTGCATTGACTCTGAGTGTGTCCGCCCAGTGAGCGTGATTGTCCTGCAGGCTCGTGCGCGACTTTTTCAAAATGTAGCGAAGAAATTCTTGGACATCGGAGCCGGCAGCAAGCCGTGTCCTTTCCGTAATAAGTACATCGCTTCCGTTACCTTCAGTGTCCGATAGGCAAACACCTTGCTGATGGTGAACGAAGCGACCAATCTCAGTTAGGCTGGGAGGGGTGATTTCCACCTTTCAAGCTGAGCGATGACGGTGGGAGCGTTGCGCACGAGAGTGGTTTTCCACGACAGGTTACCCTCTTTTTGAAGCCTTCCAATCAGGGTAATGGGATGAACCCCTAGGTGGTCGGCTTGTTCTTTAATCCAGGATGAGTGCACACGATCAGGAACCGCCGGTAAAGGGCTAGAGATCGCGAGTTCGCTGGCCAGCTGGTCTGCCTGGGCTTCATTATCGGCACTGTCATCTGATAGGTCATCGAGGATGACCTCGCCATTGTCGACAAGGTGACCCAATAATATATGGGCTGTCTCATGCAGGATGGTAAATAGTATCTTATCGAGCCGTTTCCCTCGTCCCGATATGCCAATTACGGGGTGCCCGTCGACCATCATGGCGCAGCCGTCGAGTTTTCCTCCCGGAAAAGCCTCCACATAAACAAGTTTCACCCCTGCCTCGGCGAACAGAGTCTGGAACTCAGCAAAAGCCTGCGGGTCACATGCTCTACTCGACAGTGTCCGGGCGAGGTCTTCTAGTGCCTTACGGGAGTAGGGGGCAGCCTCGAGAACGCTGGCAGTTGCTCTAACGCAAGCTGCCCACGCTTCCTGCAGAACAGTGACCTTTTCCTCGCAGTTACTACGTCGGGCGGCGAAGCTTATCCCCAAGGGATCTTCAAAGGATTTCTTGCCAAACAAGTTCAGCACCTCGCATGCCTGACTTTGTACGTCGGTGGCGGTGATGTATCCCCGCTTGACGAGCAGAGAGACGGGGGCTAGCTCTCGTAACTGTGCACGGGTTTTCACGACGTTGAGGTTGTTCTGCGTCCGGTCGTCCTGAGACTGCTTCCATAACAGGTAGGAGTCCTGGAGGTTAAGCCAGAATTCCGCGGAGGTGCCCAGGGCGGCACCGATCTGGGCTGCGGATTCGCGCGTAATCTCCTTTTTTCCGGAAATAATCTCCGAGACAAACTGTGCCGGACGTCCGAGCACCTCGGCAAAGTCGGCCTGAGTCCATCCGCGTGTGTCTAGCTCGTCAGCGAGGATCTCCCCGGCCGGGAATAGCTCCGCCGCAATTGGAGCATTCATGAGTTCACCTTCTCTCAGTGGTAATCCACCATTTCAATAACGATGACCACGCGGCCGTCGCTGTTGGTTGCGAATTTGAGGATGAGCCGAAACTGCTTGTTCAAGCGGATCGAAGAGGTCCCGGCTCGGTCGCCTTTCAGTTGTTCCAGATGTAACGACCGCATGGCCCGCAGGTCGCGTTCATCCACGGCTCCCTTCAGGATCTGGATTTTCTTACGATATGCCTTGATGATGTCCGAACCCCATCGTTTGGGGATGTAGGAGGCATCCTCGGCCACTCGTTGAAGTTCGTCGTCCTCGAAGAGGATGCGCACCAAGTCCACCTCGCCCAGTTCACTAGTGCCGCGCCCAAATGACGTGACCCTTCCCCTCGAAGTCGACAAGGAACCTGACCATCGACTGATCAACGGGCGGGACCGATTTGTAGCGGGAACTAGAACTTTCGTGACTCAAGATGATCGCGTCGCGGTCATTGAGGTGCCACAGTTCAACTGGTCGAGGAGAATGCCGAAACAGAACGACGTTGACGGCATCCATCATGATCCATCATGCTTCCCCGGCGTCCATTGCGGTGGACCGTTCGCGAATTAGTACAGACGGGAGTTTTTCTGCCCACTCTAGTGAATCTCTGACCCCGTCTGCGATGCTCAACTCGGCTTGCCAACTGAGGAGCTGTTCGGCCTTGTCGGTCAAAGTCGCACAACCCACGACATCACCGAGCCGCGGAGGAGCTGTCTGCACATTCAGGGGCTTCCCGGTCGCTTGCCCGAACGCGTCGGCGAGTTCGAACACCGTTGTTCCCGTTCCGGTTCCGAGATTGATGATATCGAAACCATCGATCTCGGATCTCGAGATGACCTCGTCGAAGTTCTGAAGTGCCGCCACGTGGGCCCGGGCGAGGTCCCAGACATGCACATAGTCACGAAGTCCGGAACCGTCGCGCGTGGGCCAATCGACACCCGTCACCGTGAATACCCCTCCGCTTCGATACGCCTCGATCATCTTGCCGAGGGCGTGTGTCGGATGTGGATCCTGGAGGCCACTACGCATACTAGGGTCTGCGCCGATCGGATTGAAATAGCGCAACGCGATCGCGTTCATCGCACCGGTGGCAGCGAAATCGCGCAGCACGCGCTCCAACATCCATTTGGATGCCGAGTAGGGACTCTGAGGGGCGACTGCTCCGGACTCGTCGACCATGTAGTCATCACCAGCTTCGTACATGGATGCGGTCGAGCTAAGAATGAAGCGGCGGACTCCGAGACCGGATAGCTCACGCAAAAGCGTCAGTGACTTGGCGACGTTGTTTTCATAGTAGTCGAGTGGCGCGGACACAGATTCAGGAACGACGATTTTCGCCGCACAGTGGATGACGGAATCGATATCTGGATGCTCAGACAGGATGTTCTGCACTACGCAGGTGTCCGCGATATCGCCTTCGTAGTTTGCATACGGCCGTGAGAACTCTTTGAGCCCCTTGCTGTAGTCATCCAAGATGACGGGCGTTATGCCATTGTCCTCGCAACATGCCGCAATGGTCGATCCAATGTATCCTGCTCCACCGGTGATGAGAACCTTCATGCATTATCCTTCAGTCGGATGCCGCGACCTTTAGCCGCGCTCGACAAGAGTATATCCGGTCGCGTCTTCTAGAGTTGTGTCTCAGCATATTTTCCTGTGAGGCAAGTGGGTCGGCAGGTCCCCGCGGCAGGCTCTCGTAACCGAGCAGGAGTCCTAGAGGCTCGGCCCGTCGACGCCCGGGTCCATTCTCGGAGAACTGGTCGGTCCAGAAGCCCGACCGGTGCCACTGCTGCGGGACTGGCTCGCCTTCGCCGCCCGGAGCTGATCAGTGATCGAGTACCCGAAGATGGAATCGGTCGCCGATCCCGAGGGATCGGAGTGGGCGGAAGGTCAATGCGCTGTATCTGGCGGAGACGTCGCCGGGTGATTCGGAGACCGGTCACGGCCGGTCCACGACTGTCGATGCTACCGATGCTGCTGGTTCCGGGGGCCGGCGAGAGTCAGTGGAGTACGCGCGGGATCTCCTGATCGCGGCGTGCAGCCGGGAGCGGGCAGATGTGACCCCGCACGCGGTGTGGGGCAAGAACTGGGCTCGGTGGTCGATGGAGCGACTGTCGACGGATCTTGCGGTGGATGTTCACCCGTTCGCCGGCACGCCGATGGCCGAGGCGATGGAGCACCGGCGTCAGTTGCGGGAAGCACGGCTGGACGCCTACGCCGCCCGGCAGGCCGCTGGTTCAGGTGTGGCAGGTCCCGAGGCTCCGGCAGAGGTGCTAGAGGGCACCCAGGTGGCGGCACCGCGGCCGGACGCGCAGCGTCCGCTGCGGGAGGTCGACGACCACCTGCTGCGTCTGGCCGGTGAGCCCTGGGGTCTGCAGTTGAAGGTCAAGCAGGCCAGTGAGCCGCTGGAGTAGGAGGCCACCGCGCTGCGGAAGGTCGAGCAGGCCGCCGAAAAACTCACGGCCGCCCAGGAGCAGGCCGATCGATGTGCCGGACTGCTCCGGGTCGCAGAGGCACAGTTCCGGGATGCGGAGCAGGCTGCCGGCAGCGGGATCGGGTGGCTCAAGGGTGCCGGGAGGAAGAAGGTCGAGCAGCATGACCTGCACACCGCACAGTGGAAAGTCACCCAGGCACGGCAGCAGACCGCGGTGACACAGGAGGACGTGGAGCAGGCAGCCCGATGGCTGACAGTGGCGCAGCATCAGGCGGAGCCACTGCAGCTGTCTCCGCAGCGACGGCAGTCGTGTCAGGAGCAGTTGGCGTTGTATCGGCGTCTTGAAGACGCCGATGAGATTCACCGGGAGATGCTGGACCGTGAGCGCGAGCAAGCTCAGACGGTTGCCGCTGCTGCAGTTGGGAAGGATCTCCCAGCGGCAGAGGACATCGAGGTGGTGTTCGCTGAGTACACCCTATTGTTACGCCGGTGTGCGGCAGAATGCTTCCTGCAAAATAGGGCCGTTACTAGCATTGTTTTAGACGTATCTAGCGGGGTCTAGGCCTTATGTCTAGGCCTTATGTGCTATGTCCATAGGGCAGGAAGCTCCATCAGTATTGCTGGCGGGTGTCCGGCTGCACTGTTGGCGGCGTCTAGCGCGTACTCGGCACTACATGAGGGTGTTGGAGACGCCACGACTCGGTGGTGTTGCGTCAACTTCTACTTGGAAAAGCCAGTTCTTGTGGCTAGCTTCAAACAGATCATCGCGATGTTGGGGTTGCCCGCAAATTGTGGACACGTAGTGGA
>NZ_KV794769.1:0-823 GCF_001808895.1 Corynebacterium sp. HMSC070E08 | reverse complement strand
CATAGCTAACCCCCGACGTGTCTACTTTCCGGGGCCCAGGCCCCCCTTAGCAGCCACATGCAATCCTTCACCTAACCCGCCAGCAATCCGATACATATGTTAAGGGCAGCATGTAAGACTGAGCACTCAATGACGCTACCGGAGCGAAATCTCACCGCGCCAAGTATCCACCCACCGAGGAATTGAACCGGAAGTACGGGCCACAGATGAGCATCAAAGCCCAACAACACCAAATGTGGCAAAAGAAAAAGAGTCGCCTGAAAAGTGTTTCCCGCCCACAATCCCCAACGCCGAAGAAGTAAACCCCCGAGAAATCCGCGGAAGAAAAGCTCTTCGCCTGCAGCCCTTAGAATCGCGGCAACACTTACCCCTTGAACAAAAACGACGCCCGGCATGCCGAGACTATCCGTAGATACAAGACGGATACCAAGATAACCTAATCCAAGCAGCACAGGGAACAAGATGACACTTAAAGCTGCTGCCTGCAGGTTTCCCCAGCGCCAACCCACATTTGCCCGAGCTCGAGACACCCCGATTGACCCGCGTCGGACAAGGATATAGAGCACTGAAGGGGCAAGGAAGAAAAGAAACTCAACCATTTTTCTAGTCCTTTAACGCGAACCGGCGAAGCAACGCGACCCTAAAATACTCGCGCTTCTCATTCTACGATTCACTGTGAGAATGGGACTGAGCAACATTGGTGGGGTAAGTAATGCCACCCTAGCAAATTGGCTCCAGGTATCGATATAAGCAACGGCTCGGGTGGTTCGTGTGGAATCAGAAATAGACTTTCAATTGCAACACACAATGGTTGTAAAACGAA
>NZ_KV794768.1:0-403 GCF_001808895.1 Corynebacterium sp. HMSC070E08 | reverse complement strand
CCTAACTCGTTGAAACACGCATCAATACAGTCCAGCAAGTATCCGGCACGCTGACCGACTACAGGCAGCGGGTTGGAAACGCTGCCTGTTGCCGGTGGGATGTGTTTCACCTCGCCGAAGTCCATTGCGAGTTGGTCACCATCGACGATGCGTTGAGCTTCAGCGCGTAAAAGCGCAAGCTCAGACTCTGAATGCGCTGAGCCGATATGCTTCATCCTTTTGGCACCTTTGCGTTCAGAGAACACCACCTGCACCGCCATCGCCCCAGAAGCGGTCTTGACAGTGCGAATATAAGGACTCACAAAAATCAGACTACTGAACACCCCCGGCACTACCCACTTAGTGCGGAAAAATTCCTCCCCACCGACGAAAACCAACAGGTAACAGTGTCAAGAGTGACGTT
>NZ_KV794767.1:0-366 GCF_001808895.1 Corynebacterium sp. HMSC070E08 | reverse complement strand
CCTTTCCGACAATGGCGATGCGTTCGCCACCTACCACCGTGGTTTTCTCTCTGCTACTGAAACCTGGCTCGCCAGCCAAGGTGTACTTGCTATTGCTGGTTTCGCCCCGACAACCCAGGGAAAAGACGAACGCTCTCACCGCACGTTGACCCAGTTCCTCGATGCACGCCACCCAGTCAGCCTTGCTGAGGTCAACACATATCTGGCCGAATACCGCCAGGTCTACAACGAACGACGACGGCACCAATCACTGCTTATCGGCAAAATGCACATCACACCACGCCAGGCCTTCGATACCTTCCCCAAGGCACCATCACCTCAGCATCCACTCGATCCTGAGCAGGTCTGGGCCCGCGTAGTCGCCTA
>NZ_KV794766.1:466-32302 GCF_001808895.1 Corynebacterium sp. HMSC070E08 | reverse complement strand
ACCCTTCGGCACTAATTTGAGCCAAGTCAGGTTAGTGTTCGCGTCGCTCCCTGCGGCGCCATTCACGCGTATGGCACCGTAGGGGCGTCGCCAAGCGCCCGCTCCCCCTCTCCGCCCGCCCAGCACCCACCCCAAACGCCAACAACCCCCGCCTCCTCACATGGTCTCCCATGTGTGTTTGGAGGTGGGGGTTGTGGTGGTGTCAGTACAGAAACTTAGGCGTTCAACGGCCTAGGAGGTGCCTAGTTGATGCGGCCGGTTTCCTTGCGGTACTGGCGGTAGTAGCGGCGGCCATACTTGACGGAGACGATAGCCAGGATGGCTACGACGACGCTGGCGATGGCGCCCACAATCAGGTTGATCTGGTAGTCAGCACCGGCGGTGCCCTGCGGGTACAGCTTGGTGCCGAAGCCCCAGATCAGGATGCCCAGCGCCGGCAGGATCGAGAGAACCAAGCCCATGCCCACCCAGGTGGAGGTGCGCAGCAAAGAAGAGTGCGGTGCACTGTAAGAAACGGGGTCATATCCCTCGATGTAGGAGTCCTGAATCTTACCGGAGAACTCCGGGTAGGTCTCGCTGTGGTGATCAGCAACTGCCGGGTTGAGGTCGCTCATGGCTGAAACTTTCTCTCGTTCCTGTTAATCCTGTGAATGACTATAGCTTAGTCGTCCTTGCCGCGGAAAGCAGCACGTGCACGTTCGCGGGTAACCGCGGAAACCGCGGTCAGCGGCACACCAGCCGGGCAGACGTCGGCGCACTCGCCGTAGAGCGAGCAGTGGCCGAAGTTCTGCTCCAGATCGTCCACCATGTTGCGTGCGCGGCGTCCACGCTCTTCCTTGCCCAGCGGCATGAGGGAGAGGTGAACCAGCTTGGCGCCGGTGAACAGGTGAGCAGCACCGTTCGGGCAGGATGCCACGCAGGCACCGCAGCCGATGCAGGCGGCGTGATCCAGGGCGTACTCGGAGGTCTCGTGGTTGACGTGCAGGGTGTCAGCGTCCGGAGCGGTACCCGCATCCATGGACACGTAGCCGCCCTGCTCCATGACGTGGTCCAGCTTGGCGCGGTCCACGATCATGTCCTTGATGACCGGGTAGGCAGCGGAGCGGAAAGGCTCCAGCTTGATGGTGTCGCCATCCTTGAACTGGAACAGGCGCTGCTGGCAGGCCGGGGTGTTCTGACCCGGGCCATGCGGGCGACCGTTGACCAGGAGGCCACAGGTACCACAGATGCCCTCACGGCAGTCGGAAGCGAATGCGAACGGCTCGGTGCCGGCCTCAATGAGGCCGTCGTTGACGTGGTCGAGCAGCTCCAGAATGGACATCTGCTCGGCGGCGTCGTCAACCTGCACGGTTTCGAACTTGCCTTCTTGCGTCGGTCCGGCTTGACGCCAGATCTCAAGTGTCAGTTTCATTACTTGTAGTTCCTTGTCATCAGCGGGATCGAATCAAAGTACAGCGGCTCAGCGTGGCGGATGAACTCGCCCTCAGCAGCGCCCGGCTCCCATGCGGAAACGAAGCACCAGTTCTCGTCATCGCGCTCGGCCTCGCCGTCCTCGGAGAGGTGGTCCTCGCGGAAGTGAGCACCACAGGACTCGTCGCGGTCAAGGGCGTCAATACACATGAGCTCACCCAGGTCGATGTAGTCAGCAACGCGCAGACCATACTCGAGGACCTGGTTCATGTCGTTAGCGTCACCAGTGATGCGGACGTTAGCCCAGAAGTCCTTGCGCAGTGCGCGGACCTTCTCGATGGCAACCTTGAGGTCCTCGACATTACGGGACACACCACAGCCCCAGTAGAGGATGTCACCCAGCTGGCGGTGGTAGTACGCCGGGCCGTGCGGATCCTCGCCCTGGATGGACATGAGGCGGTCGATGCGAGCCTGTGCGCGAGCAACGGCGTCGTTAGCCTCGGCGGAATCCTCGGCCAGCTTGGCCTCACCCAGGTGGTGAGCCAGGTAGTTCGGGATAGTGAACGGCAGGGTGAACCAGCCATCAACGGAAGCGGACAGCAGGGAGTTAGCACCCAGGCGGTTCGCACCGTGGTAGGTCCAGGAGCACTCACCGGCGGCGAAGAGGCCGTCGATGGCGGTCATCTCGTTGAAGTCCGTCCACAGGCCACCCATGGTGAAGTGGCAGGTCGGAGCGATACGCATCGGGGTCTCATAAGCGGACTCACCGATGGCCTCTTCGTACATCTCGATGAGGTTGGAGTAACGCTCGCGGATCTTGTCCTTGCCCAGACGCTCGATGGCGTCGCGGAAGTCCAGGTACACGGAGTTGTGCAGCGGACCAACGCCCAGACCCTTGTTGATCTGCTGGGAAATGGCACGGGAAGCCACGTCACGCGGGACGAGGTTACCGAAGGCCGGGTAGCGGCGCTCTAGGAAGTAGTCGCGCTCCTCTTCCGGAATCTCGTTAGCAGGACGGTCATCGCCCTCCTTGATCGGAGACCAGATGCGGCCGTCGTTACGCAGCGACTCAGACATGAGGATGGTCTTGGACTGCCACTCGGAATTGACCGGCAGGCCGGTCGGGTGGAACTGGATGAATGCCGGGGAAGCCAGGTAAGCACCAGCCTCGTACGCACGCATCATGGCGCCAGCGTTGGAGTTCTTAGCCAGCGTGGACATGTGGTAGACGTTGCCGTAACCGCCGGTACCGAGGATGACTGCGTGGCCGGTGAAGGCCTTGAGCTCGCCGGTGATGAGGTTACGGGTCACAATGCCGCCGGCACGCTTGGTGCCGTTGTCGTTGTAGGTGATGACGTCCTGCATATCGTGGTGAGCGAAGAGCTCCACGTTGCCCAGGCCAATCTGGCGGTACAGCGCAGAAGTGGTGGACAGCTGCAGCTGCTGGCCTGTTTGACCACGGGTGTAGTAGGTGCGGGAGACCTGCACGCCACCGAAGGAACGGGTAGCCAGGGTGCCGCCGTACTCGCGAGCGAACGGAGCGCCGATGGCGTTCATGTGGTCGATGACGCGGATGGACTCATAAGCCAGGCGCCAGCAGTCGGACTCGCGGCAGCGGTAGTCGCCGCCCTTGACGGTGTCCTTGGTGTGGCGGTAGGCGGAGTCGTTATCCACCTTCTTGTGGCGGGAAGAGTTCACACCACCCTGCGCAGCAATGGAGTGCGCGCGACGCGGGGAATCGTGGTAGGTGAAGACCTTCACCTTGTATCCCAACTCGCCGAGGGCAGCCGCAGCGGAACCAGCAGCCAGGCCGGTACCGACGACGATGATTTCGAACTTACGGCGGTTCAGCGGGGAGACCAGCTCCATGTGGTCCTTCTGGTAGCTCCACATGTCCTTCATCGGGACGCCGTGCGGCTCGTTGGACTCCAGAATGCGGCCCGGCTTAACGCCCGGGACGATGGACTGCGGGTGCGAGAAGTTCGGGTGCTCGCGCTTGAGTTCAGTATTCGCGTTAGTCATGGGTTCAAAACTCCTTTAGCTGACCCAGCCCAGGGCGACGGACAACGGCATAACGATGTTTGCCAGGCACACGACGGCCGGGACGATGTACGCCAGGATGACAAATACCTCGCGCCACTTAGCACCGGTAATACCCAGGTCAGAAGCCGCAAGGCGGATGCCGTGGGTCAGGTGCAGGAAGAGGCAGAGCATGGCGACGATGTAGATGATGGTCACCGGCCAGCGAGAGAAGGTAGCGATCATGTTGGCCTTCACGGCACCATGAGCGAAAGCCTCCGGAGCAATCGGCTGAACACCCATCGTCAGGTCCAAGATGTGGAAGACGATGAACAGGAGCAGCACGACGCCGGTCACCAGCATGGTCTTCGTTGCGAAGGAATCCATGCCGCCCATCAGGTTGGTGCGCTTGAACTTACCGCGGGATGCCTTGGAGCGAGCGGTCAGCGCAAAGGCGCCGTAAATGTGGGCGATCACGCACGCCAGCAAGACGATGCGGATGATCCACAGAAGGTGCCCGCTCGGAATCAGCGGATCACCCATGCTGCGCAGGAATGCGCCGTAGGCATCGATGGCTTCCTCGCCATTGTGGGCCGGCAGGTAGAGCTTCAAGTTGCCGGCCATGTGTCCTACAACGAACAGCGCGAAGAACAGACCGGTAATTGCCATCGTCAGTTTCAAAGCCCAGGACGGAATTCCTGGCTTAGGACGAATCGTTTCATTAGTAATGCGGCCGTGAGCAAGGGCTTCACGGTCAGGATTTTTTACAGACATGACACCTCCATTGTCGCCCTTACCTTACGCAGGACTGCGCGCTGACCACTACTTATCCCTTTGCTTTTAACGCCCCCTCCCCCACCTACAGGCCCCTGACAGAAATGAGTTAAGGCAAGGGTTGCCTTAAGTGTCCCCCGACTTATGCCGGTCTACCTTGATCACTTCGCTTTACGCAATATTAACCTTGCGAAAACATTTCGCGGTTGAGACTTTTGTCACAGGGTGTGACTCGAGTGACGACCCTACCCCTTTAGGTGTCAAACTTTCGCTTGGTACACACCCCTCACCGCCCCTTCACGCCCCGCTAACACCCCCACTTCGCAGCGAAGTTAAAATGCTTCACACATTCCTTGCAAAACTATTGTTATGACCGAAAGGCACTAGGTAACCTAGCTCACATGAGCAAGACATACGTAGGTTCGCGCCTGCGCCAGCTGCGCCGCGAACGTGATCTCAGCCAAGCCTCCCTCGCCGCTACGCTGGGGCTTTCCGCTAGTTACGTTAATCAGATTGAACATGACGTACGCCCCCTCACCGTTCCGGTCTTGCTTAGGATTACTGAAGCATTTGGTGTGGATGCCACTTTCTTTTCCCGTGACGATGACTCGCGGCTACTCGCCGAGATTCAAGATGTCGTCCAGGACCAAGAAATCTGCCCCTCCCCCGTGGAATTACAGGAATTGTCCGAACTGGTTTACAACCACCCCACCGTTGCGCGCACGCTCGTCGACATTCACCGCCGCTACCGCAATATCCGCGACAAGCTTTCCCTCGCCACCGATACCCGCCGCTCCGACGGCAACCAGGCGCTGTCCATGCCGCACGATGAGGTTCGGGATTTCTTCTATGCCCGCCAGAATTATCTCGATGAGTTAGATCAGCATGCAGAGGCGATCTCCGCGGAGCTCGACGTCGTCCCCTTCCACATCCGCGACATCGAACAGGCTCTGGACGACAGACTCACCACCCAGCACGGCGTGGAGATCCTCACCACCGATCGCATGGATGGCACGCTGCACCGCTTCGACAAGGACAGCGGGACCCTTCGCCTTGCCAGCCGGCTGAGCGTCGGCCAGCGCGCCTTCCGCATGGCAGCTGAGCTTGGCTTCCTCGAAGCGGGCGCGCTTTTCGACGAGCTCGTGGAGGAAGAACCGTTTACTTCAGAGGCCTCCATCAACTTGGCCAAGCGGGGTATCGCCAATTATTACGCTGCGGCCACGCTCCTCCCATATGGCCTCATCCATAGCGAAGCCGAACAGTCGGGGTACGACGTGGAATACCTCTGCAATGTCTTCGGAGTGGGCTACGAGACGATTGCCTCCCGCCTCTCCACGCTGCAGCGCCCCAACAAGCGCGGCATCCCCTTTACCTTCGTGCGCGTTGACCGCGCCGGCAACATGTCCAAACGCCAATCCGCCACCGGCGTGCACTTCTCCAACTCCGGCGGCACCTGCCCCCTATGGAATGTGTACGAGTCCTTCTCACACCCCAACACCATTTCCCGCCAGTTGGCGCAGATGCCAGATGGGCGCAATTACCTATGGATCTCACGAACGGTGAGCTACCCACAAGGCCGTTTTGGGGATACGAACAAGCTCTTTTCCATCGGTCTGGGCTGCGAGGCACGCCATGCTAATCGCACCGTGTACGCCCAGGGGCTAGACCTCAATGCCCTTTCCGCCGCCACTCCCATTGGCGCCGGCTGCCGCACCTGCCCGCGCCAGAATTGCTCCCAGCGGGCATTTCCCGCCATTAACGAACAGCTTGTCGTCGACGCCCACCGCTCTGCAGTGGCACCCTATTAACTAAAGCTAGTTAACGGCGTAATCGCACAGGTTTTAAATCATCCATCTTTACGCCGTTAACGCAGATGAATCTTAAAAGCTGGGGAGCACTCTCCATCGAGCGAAAGCCTCCGAAGAAAGATACTGAAGCAAGAAAGGGGCCTACTTAGTGCGATGAGCTGGAATTATGACCCAAACCCTCGGCGCTATACATTGTCCTACAAGCCCCACCCCATGGTTTTCATTGCCAAATCTGATGGATTTTCCCGACTCGGTTGTTCTATCATGGTCAGCGACCGATAATCACCAACAGAAAGGATTATTATTATGTCCAGCTTTGGCGAGAACTTCCTTGGCCAGATCCAGAAGCTCGTGCTGACGATCGTCAACGCACCGTTCGCACTGTCTTCCAAGCTCTTCGGCTAAGGCCAGTCGCGCTTCGGCGCTAAAACCAACACTCCCCCTCACCGCCACCGATTCACGTCGATGGGATGAGGGGGAGTGTTCTTGTTTTAGTTCTTAGAGGTTAATCATGTGGCCGCCGATGCCCTCGGCTGCTTCCTTCATAGCCTCAGACAGCGTCGGGTGAGTGTGAACGTTGCGTCCGATCTCCTCTGCAGTGAGATCGAAGCGCTGCGCCAGGGTCAGCTCCGGCAGCAGCTCGGACACGTTCGAGCCCACCATGTGACCACCAATGAGCTCACCAAACTCGCCGTCGGCGATGAGCTTGACGAAGCCCGCGGTCTCATTCAGACCAGCTGCCTTACCGTTAGCGGAGAACGGGAAGGTAGCAACCTTGATGTCGCGGTCAGCGAACTTCTCACGAGCCTGCTCCTCGGTGTAGCCGAAGGAGGCCACCTGCGGGTTGCAGAAGGTGGCGCGCGGCATGTTCATGTAGTCACCCAGCAGCTGGGTCTCAGCGCCGGCGATGACCTCAGCAGCCACAACGCCCTGCGCCTCAGCCACGTGAGCGAGCTGCAGCTTCGCGGTGACGTCACCAATGGCGTAAATGCCCTCAACGTTGGTGCGCATGTAGTCATCAATAGCGATGGCGCCGCGCTCAGTGAGCTCGACACCGGTGTTCTCCAGGCCGTAGCCCTCGGTGCGCGGGGCGAAGCCGATGGAGACCATGCAGCGATCCACGGTCAGCGTATCGGTCTTGGAGCCGTCCTTGGACTCGACCTCAACGGTGACATTGTCACCGTTATCCGTGATGGCGGTGGTCTTGTAACCAGTCAGGAGCTTCACACCAAGCTTCTTGTATTCCTTGGCGATAGCCTTGGATACATCCTTGTCCTCGTTCGGAAGGACGCGGTCCATGAACTCCACGATGGTCACGTCTACGCCATAGTTGGCCAGAACGTACGCAAACTCCATACCGATGGCGCCTGCGCCAACGATGACCATGGAATCCGGGGCCTCATCGCTGAGGATCTGCTCCTCGAAGGACACGATGTTGCCGCCGATTTCCACGCCCGGAAGGGAACGGACGACGGAGCCGGTGGCGATAATGCAGTTGTCAAAGGTAACGGTCTTACCCTTGTCATCGCCCTCGGTAATCTCGATGGTCTTGGCGTCCTTGAAGGAGCCGAGGCCATTGATCTCCGTAATCTTGTTCTTCTTCATCAGGTAGTGCACGCCCTTGACGATGCCCTCCGAGACCTTGCGGGAGCGCTTGTGCGCAACACCGAAGTCGAAGGAAACATCGCCGGAAATACCAAAGGCCTTCGCCTCATGGTTGAAGGTGTGTGCAACTTCAGCGTTCTTAAGAAGAGCCTTGGACGGGATGCAGCCCACGTTGAGGCAAACACCGCCCCAGTACTGCTTCTCAATAACGGCAACCTTCTTGCCCAGCTGGGCAGCGCGGATGGCGGACACGTAGCCGCCGGGGCCCGCGCCGAGTACTACAACGTCAAAATGTTCATTAGTCACGCCCTATAGGATACGTAACTTTGTGCCCGCTGTCCCACCACCCCCATGCTGTGCTCTCGTATCAGTCCATAACATTCCTGATACGCAAGCCACAGTGCACTGATGCGTAGAGGGCACACAACGCACAAAATAACCCCCAACCACCCGAGGGGGCGATTAGGGGGAGAGAAACGTGGGGCCGCACGCCCCGCAGCTGTTTAGTAAAGACCCCAATCCAGGGCGATCTTGGAGGAAGTAGAGGAGCCGGAGTGAGCGAACTGGCCCAGCACCTGGTTGATGGAAACGAGGATGGTGTCAAAGAGGTTCATTCTTCTTCTTTCTGTTGGTCTTCTAGCAGCCTTCACGGCCTCGTGCGATGTCACTATGCGGCACTGCCACCTTCTGCCTTGCAGGACGGCCGCCGCAGTAACGGTCTCCGCATCTGGTTCGACTAACGAATAGGCCGGACATTGCGTTACATAGCCCACGTTAACGCACGGAAAGATTATGACACGGTTTCCACTTCAATACCACCATTAACTTTAATATCTTGGTATGTTTAAACACGTTACCCTTATCTTGGGGTGCTGAAATTCCCATCTACCAGCACTATTGCCCATCTCATGGGTGGCGTGTCCGGAGCATCTTTTACACTTGCCCCTACATTTCCGCTCATCACTTAGAAAGCGAGATTCTATGAAGATTGCGCGCTCTCTCACGACGCTTGCGGCAGCCACTGCCCTAGCACTTGGCGCCGTAGCATCCCCTACCGCGGGCGCATCCGAGGTCACCCCGGAACAAATCCGCGGTGATGCCACACCGTCCACCATTTCCGAGCTCGACATCTACGGGGAGATTGAAAAGTACCTGCCCAAGGACTCCGCCGGAAACCCGTCGCCCTCCCGCCAAGAATATGAAGACGCCATTGGTAAGAACGTCACTTTTAAGGACGTTGACGTCAATGAGATCCCGGACAGCAAGCAGTGGATGGGCTACGTCCTGAAATACCCGGACTACCGTCAGAGCGTCAAGGCCCTCAATGCCACCGCACCAGCGATGGACCGCACCGTCCCTCTTGCAGTAATTACCCCAGACGGCACCTTTGATTCTTCCCGCCCCACCCTTTATCTACTCAACGGTGCTGGCGGTGCCGAGCAGGGCATGGACTGGCTGATAGCCACCACGCGCGAAGACTTGGATCCCAACAAGGAGGGCACCCAAGAACTCGATGACTACTACGGTGACCGAAACGTCAACGTCGTCATCCCGCAGGCAGGCGCATTCTCCTACTACACCGACTGGGTTACCAGCCCGGACCGCAGCTACCTCAAGGGCCCGCAGAAGTGGGAGACCTTCCTCACCAAGGAGCTACCGGGACCGCTGGAGAAGCACATCAACGCCAACGGCAAGCGCGGCATCGCAGGCATGTCCATGTCTGCTACCTCATCGCTCGTCTTGGCCCAGCACAACCCCAACTTCTATGACGCTATCGGGTCCTTCTCTGGCTGTGCGGCCACCTCGACTCCACTGCCGAACTTCTACACGCAGCTGACCGTGAATCGTGGCGGTGGAAGCACCGAGCAGATGTGGGGACCGATGGGCGGTGACTACAACCGCTACAACGATGGACTCATCAACGCCACAAAGAACAACATGGGTAATTCCCAGGTCTACGTCTCCGCTAACTCGGGGTTTGCCGGAATGAACGATTTGGGTTCGTCCAGGATTGAAAAGCAAGGCCTGGCCGGAGCCTTGAAGTCCTCCTCCACCCTGGTGGTGGAAGGCGGCGTCATCGAGGCAGCGATGAATGCGTGCACCCACGACCTGCAGGCAAAACTGCAGCGCGAAGGTGTCAAAGCGGATTTCAACCTGCGCAATACCGGTACCCACTCCTGGCCGGGCTGGTTCGATGACATCAACTCCTCCTGGCCCACCTTCGCTCGTGCCTTTGGTCTGCCGGTGGAGCCGGTCTCCACGCGGGCGTCGGAAAGCGCGGTGAACACGGACGCTAACGCCAAAGCTGAGGATGCCGATAAGCAGAATATGGAAGAGGCCGAGAACGATCCCAAGACCCCGGCCGACTCCCGGCCAGTAGCCCCTGAGGCCATCGAACAGTAAGCTCAACTCGCCATATTGATTGTTAAATAAGGAACGTAATGAAGCGTCTTAGCTCTCTCCTCGCCGCCGGCGCGCTCTGCGCTGCCGCGCTTATCAGCCCCGTTGCGGGTGCGGCCACCATCACCCCGCAGCAGGTTGCGGGTGACACGCCGCTGTCCACCATCTCGGACTTGAACGTCACCCCGGAGGTGCAGAGCCAGAAGTGGTACGAGCACTTCAAAGATGACGCCCGCGTTCTCAAGCTGGAGGCTACGTCACCGGCCATGAACGGCCGCGCGATTCCGCTGGCTGTTATCCCTGCTAAGAACCCGGACCGCCCGACCTTGTACCTGCTCAACGGCGCCGGTTCCGCGGAGCAGGACTCCGATTGGCTGTACATGTCCGATGCCGTGGACTTCTACGCGGACAAGGACGTCAACGTTGTCGTTCCGCAGGCAGGTGCTTTCTCCTACTACACCGACTGGCTGGAGGAGCCCAACGGCAAGTACCTCAAGGGCCCACAGAAGTGGGAGACCTTCCTGACCAAGGAGCTGCCTGGCCCGCTGGAGTCTCGCCTGAACGCAAGCAACAAGCGTGCCATTGCCGGCATGTCCATGTCCGCAACGTCTTCCCTGCTGCTGGCGCAGCACAACCAGGGCTTCTATGACGCGGTTGGCTCCTTCGCCGGCTGCGCCGCAACCGCCTACCCCACGGAGTACCAGTTCCTGCGCCTCACCGTGAACCGCGGCGGCGGAGAACCGGAACAGATGTGGGGCCCGATGGGCGGTGACTACAACCGCTACAACGATGCCCTGATGAACTCCGAGAAACTGCGCGGCACCAAGCTGTACATTTCCTCCGCATCGGGCTTCGCGGGTGAGCAGGATACCCCGTCCTACTACATGAACAAGGGCTACAGCCCGCTGGCCGCCTACGCGGGTTCGGCACAGCTGCAGGTTGAGGGCGGCATCATCGAGGCCGCGGTCAACCACTGCACCCATATGCTCAAGGCCAAGCTGGATAAGCAGAACATTCCAGCCACCTACAACTTCCGCAACGTGGGCACGCACTCCTGGCCGGGCTGGCGCGAGGACCTGGTGAAGTCCTGGCCCACCTTTGAGGAAGCTTTCAACTCCTAAAAAGTGAGCGGAGCGTGTCGCCCCACGGTCTGGCGCGGCGTGCTCGCTCCCCTGGCTTCGGATAACCCAGACAGGGCGGTAGGATAGCGGCATTATGAAGCTGCTTTCTACCGCCCTTTCGCATATCTCCGCCGCTCGCGACCGCGCTGCACTTACTCGGGATAGCTACACGAGGGTGGATTTCAACCTCGGCTTCGAGGTCACCCACTATGACTTGGACCTGACCTACCGCGTGGAACCCAACATGCTGCAGGGCGAAGCCATCCTCCACATTCGCGCGCTGGAGGACTTTGACAAACTCACGCTTGACCTCGGCGGCGCCATGGTGGCTCGCCGCATCACGGCGAAACACGCACCCCGCGTGGCCAAGTTTCGCCTGTCCGCCGGCAAACTGCGGCTGACCTTTGCCGACACCATCGTGGAGAACCAAGAGTTTGAGCTGCACATTCGCTATGGCGGCTCGCCGCGGCCACTGCGCACTCCGTGGGGTGAAATCGGCTGGGAGGAAACAGATTCCGGCTCCCTGGTGGCCAGCCAACCCAACGGTGCACCCAGCTGGTTCCCCTGCGATGACACCCCGTCGGAAAAGGCCACCTACGATATTCGCATCACCGCTGACGATCCTTTCGTGGTGATTTCCAACGGCAAGCTGGTCTCCCGCCGCAGCGCAGGCGGTTCCATGACGCGCTGGCACTACCGCGTCAAGCACCCTATGGCCACGTACCTCGCCACGGTGCAGATCGGCGAATACTCAGAGATTGACCTGGGCCGAGACGTCCGCGCTTGGGCGCCGGCTCGCCTGAAGCAGGTAGTCCTCGAAGAGTTCGCCCAACAGCAGGAAATGCTGGACTTCTATTCCTCGCTCTTCGGCCACTACCCTTTCCCCGACTACCAAGTGGTCATCACCGATGATGAGCTGGAGATCCCGCTGGAGGCCCAAGGCCTGTCCATTTTCGGATCCAACCACGTCAAGGGCGACCACCTCTTTGAGCGACTCATCGCCCACGAGCTGTCCCACCAGTGGTTCGGCAACTCCGTGGGCCTTAGTGAGTGGAAGGATATCTGGCTCAACGAAGGTTTTGCCTGCTACTGCGAGTGGCTGTGGTTCGAGCACGCGCATGGCCGTCCGGTGCATGAATCGGCGCGTTCGCACTATCAAGTGCTCGCACGCAAGAAGCAGGACATCGTGCTCGGTGATCCGGGCACGCGCGACATGTTCGATGACCGCGTCTACAAGCGCGGCGCGCTGACTGTTCACGCACTTCGCCGCCTCGTGGGCGATGAGGTCTTCTTCCGCACGGTCCGGGATTACCTCACCGCATCCCAGCACTCCGTGGTCACCCCGGAGGATCTCATCAGCCGTGTGAAGAAGGAAGCGGCAGATCCTGCTGCGGTCGATGCTTTGTTGGACGAGTGGCTCAACCACACCGCGCTGCCCAAGTTCCCGGTCTAGACTTGTTCACCATGCGCAGGATGCTTGTTACCGGCGGTGCCGGCTTTATTGGTGCAAACTTCGTGAGGCTCGTAGCCCAGCAACGGCCCGACGTAGACATCACCGTCTTGGACAAGCTCACCTACGCGGGCAACCGCGCCAACCTTGACGGCGTGGACGCCACCCTGGTGGTGGGGGACGTGGCGGATGAGGGGGTCGTCGACAAGCTCGTGGCCCAGACGGATGCCGTGGTGCACTTCGCCGCGGAATCCCACAATGATAATTCGCTGCGGGATCCTTCGCCCTTCCTCCACACCAACGTCATGGGAACCTTCGTGCTGTTGGAGGCCTGCCGCCGCCACGATGTGCGCTTCCATCACGTTTCCACCGATGAGGTTTTTGGTGACTTGGAGATTGGCGCCGATACCTACTTCACGGAGGAGACTCCCTATAACCCCTCTTCGCCCTATTCGGCCACGAAGGCCGGTTCGGATCACCTGGTGCGCGCGTGGGTGCGCAGTTTTGGGCTGCGGGCAACCATTTCGAATTGCTCCAATAATTACGGACCTTACCAGCACATTGAGAAGTTCATTCCGCGGCAAATCACCAACCTGCTTCTGGGCCAGCCCGCCAAGCTTTATGGCACGGGCGAGCAGGTGCGGGATTGGATTCACGTGGATGATCACAACGAGGCGGTGCTTGCCATCCTGGACCGCGGGCGCATCGGTGAGACCTATAACATCGGTGCCGACCAGGAGGATACGAATAACCGCCAGGTCATCGAGATGATCTGTGAGCTGTTGGGTGCTACTGACGACGGCCGCGCGAACTACATCCACGTGGCGGACCGCCCGGGCCATGATCAGCGCTACGCCATGGATGCCAGCAAACTGCGCCGCGAGCTGGGCTGGAGCCCGCGCTACACGGATCTGCGCGAGGGCTTGGCTGCCACCATTGAGTGGTACCGCGCCCACGAGGACTGGTGGCGCCCAGGCAAGGAAGAAGTCGAAGCCAACTACGCGAAGCAAGGACAGTAAATTTCCATGAAGGTGCAGTCAACGGCCATTGAGGGCCTGCTCATTGTGGAGCTCGACGTCCACGGGGATAACCGCGGCTGGTTCAAGGAGAACTGGCAGCGTGAGAAGATGGTGGCGGCAGGTTTGCCGGACTTCCAACCGGTGCAGAATAATGTCTCCTTCAATGCGGAGAAGGGGGTTACGCGCGGGCTGCACGCGGAGCCCTGGGACAAGCTCGTCTCCGTGGCTTCCGGCCGGGCCTTCGGTGCGTGGTGCGATCTGCGCGAGGGCTCTGCCACCTTCGGGCAGCTGGTGACCCACGAGCTGCGCGAAGACGTGGCGGTCTTCGTGCCGCGCGGCGTGGCCAACGGTTTCCAGGCGCTGGAGGCCTGCGCCTACTCCTACCTGGTCAATGACCACTGGTCCCCGGATGCGGACTACACCTGCGTCAACCTCAACATGGTGGACTGGCCGCTGGAGCCGACGGAGATCTCCGACAAAGACAAGGCACACCCCGCGCTTGCCGACGTCTCCCCCATGCCCCCGCGCCGCATCCTGGTCACCGGCGCCAACGGGCAGCTGGGCCGCGCTTTAAAGAAATTCCTGCCCACCGCTGGTCTGGGCGCGGTGGAGTTCTGTGGGCACGAGGATTTCGATATCACCAACCCGCCTGCCCGCCCGTGGAAGCAGTATTCCGCCATCATCAACTGCGCGGCTTATAACGATGTCAACGGTGCGGAGGACGATCGCGCCGCGGCCTGGACGGTCAACGCTTCCGCCCCGGCGAAGCTCGCGCGCATTGCGGCGGAGAATAACCTGACCTTGGTGCACGTCTCCAGTGATTACATCTTCGATGGCTCTAACGAGGTCCACTCCGAGGATGAAATGCCTTCCCCGCTGTCGGCCTATGGGGCATCGAAAGCCGCGGGCGATACCGCCGCGCAAACCGCGCCGCGCCACTATGTCATCCGTACCTCCTGGGTCTTCGGCGATGGAGCCAACTTCATGGCCACGATGCGCTCGCTGGCGGCTAAGGGGGTCAAGCCCTCCGTCATCCATGATCAGCGCGGGCGCCCCACCTTCGCCGAGGACCTGGCCAAGGGCATCATCCACCTGCTCAAGACCAAAGCCGAGTACGGCGTGTACAACATCTCCAACTCCGGTGATGCGGTGGGTCGCGATGAAATCGCCATGGCCGTCTTCACCGGCGTGGGCCAAGACCCCGCTGGTGTCACGCCGGTCAGCACCGAGCAGTACCGCGAGATCGCCGGGCCTGAAGCTCCCCGCCCGAAGGAGTCCACCTTCGACCTGTCCAAGATTGAAGCCACCGGCTTTAAGCCGATGAATTGGCGGGCCGCTTTAGCGCTTTACCTGGGCCTTTACCCGGCATAACACTTAACATAACACTTAGCTTCCCAGGTGTTATGTTGAGTGGGAAGTTAAGTGTTATGTTCGCCAGCCCGCGCCGCCGCACCCCGGCGCGGGACCCCTCCGTTAAGCTTGAAGCCCATGAAGGGCATCATCCTCGCTGGCGGTTCAGGGACCCGCCTCTACCCCATCACCAAGGGCATCTCGAAGCAGCTCATGCCCATCTATGACAAGCCGATGGTCTACTACCCTCTGACCACCCTGATCCAGGCCGGCATACGCGAGATCCTCATCATCACCACCCCAGAAGACCAGGCCGCCTTCCAACGCCTGCTTGGCGACGGCTCCCAACTAGGCCTCATGCTGCACTACGCGGTCCAACCCCGGCCCGAAGGTTTGGCCCAGGCCTTCCTCATTGCGGAGGACTTCATCGCCGAGGATGACGTGGCCCTCGTTTTGGGTGACAACATCTTTGACGGCCACGGCTTCTCCACGGCGCTGAATGAGTGCAGCCACCCGGGCGGCGGCATCATCTTTGCCTACGAGGTCTCCGATCCGCAGCGCTATGGTGTTGTCGAGTTTGATGAGTCTGGCCAAGCCCTGTCCATCGAGGAAAAGCCCGCCGCGCCCAAATCCAACCACGCCGTGGTGGGCTTGTATTTCTATGACAATTCCGTGGTGGAGATTGCCAAGTCCATTACGCCCAGCGCACGCGGGGAGTTAGAAATCACCACCGTCAACGAGGAATACCTGCGCCGCGGGCAGCTGCGCGTCAAACGCTTGCAGCGCGGTGATGTCTGGCTGGACACCGGCACGGTGGACTCCATGAGTGAGGCCTCGGCCTACGTGGAGGTGATGCAAAAACGCACCGGCACCGTCATCGGCTCACCGGAGGTTGCCGCCTTCGAGGAGGGCTTCATCGATGCCGCCGCACTCACCGAGCTGGCCGAGCCCCTCCTGAAGTCCGGCTATGGCCGCTATCTCCTGGCCGCTGCCCAAGAGAGCTGAGACCGAGGTGCATTTCGATCAAATAAGGACCGAAAATCGCCCACGGGATCTGGGACCTAATTTGATCGATCCGTACTTGCCAAAGCGTCCCCACGCAGCATCAGAGGCCACCATCACCCAAACGGGCCTAGACGCGTTAAGGTAATCGCATGCCTACTTCATCCTCCCGCCCCACCAGCAATCCCAAGAAATCAGCGCTATCCACCATCAGCCCCGTGGCGTGGGGCCTGTTGGTGCTCGTTGTAGTTCTGGCTATCATCATCGGCTTCCTGCTGGCAGAGCGCAATTCTTCCGGCGATGCCGGGACTCAAGCGGCGCAGGAGACTTCGACGAGCGCGGCGCCAACCCAAGACCTGGCGAAGGATGCTGACAAGGCCACGCCCGGCACGAAATTCTCCGACGGGAAGGGGGACCCGATGGTATTCGGCCCCGGCGGTGACACCAAGAGCGGCGATATCACGGTGGTTCACCGCAAGAAGGAGGATGATCCTTTCGCCGTGGGCGCAGTGGATGCCCCCGTGGTGATTTCGGAGTTCTCTGATTTCGAGTGCCCGTTCTGCTCCCGCCACGCCAACGTCACTGAGCCAGACCTCCTCAAGAAGTACGTGGAGAAGGGCCTGGTGCGCATCGAGTGGAATGACTTCCCCGTTAACGGCCCTGCCGCCGTCGAGGCTGCTAAGGCCGGGCGCGCGGCCGCGGCACAGGGCAAGTTCCAGGAGTTCAAGCACGAGCTCTACACCGCTAGCAAGGACATCAGTGGTCACCCAGAATTCGGCATCGAGGACTTCATGAAGTTCGCTGAGAAAGCCGGCGTTTCGGACCTGGATAAGTTCCGCCAGCAGGCCACGGATGATACCTACACCGAGGTCAT
Organism: Corynebacterium sp. HMSC070E08; assembly: GCF_001808895.1. Lineage (NCBI taxonomy): Bacteria > Bacillati > Actinomycetota > Actinomycetes > Mycobacteriales > Corynebacteriaceae > Corynebacterium > Corynebacterium sp. HMSC070E08. The sequence goes on along the minus strand of NZ_KV794766.1, from coordinate 15,470 downwards.
CGAGAAGGCCACCAGCTACGCCTCCCAGATTGGTATTACGGGCACCCCGGCCTTCGTGGTGGGGGATCAGTTCATTGGTGGCGCGCAGCCACCGGAAGTCTTTGAGCAGACCATCCGGGAACAGCTAGGCAAGGCGGCCAATGGATAAGCCGCCGCTCATCGTGTGGATCTTCATCGCGCTCGTCGTTCTGACCGCGTTCTTAGGCGGCTATGCAGTGGGGGTGAGCGTATGAGTATCGGAGTTTTTGGCGCCGTCATCGCCGGCGTGTTGACTTTGATCAGCCCCTGCTCAGCGCTGTTGGTGCCAGCCTTCTTTGCCTATGCCTTTGAGTCGCAGCGCCAGCTGCTGCTGAAAACCCTGGTCTTTTTCTTAGGCCTGTGCACCACGCTCGTTCCCATCGGCATGGGTCTGGCTGCAATCCTCGCACAATACCGCGGCCAGGTCATCACGGTGGCGGGCTGGATCATCATCGCGCTGGGGATCTTTACTGCCTTGGGCGGTGGTTTCCGCATCCCCGGCATGGATACCCTGTCCGGTAAGGCGAGGGGAAAGGTGTTTCTGCTCGGCGCGGTCTATGGCTTTGCGGGCTTTTGCGCGGGCCCACTCTTAGGCGCTGTGCTCACCACGGCTGCTGCGTCCGGCAGCGCGCTCTACGGCGGGATCATCATGGTGGCGTATGCCGCTGGCATGGCCGCACCGCTCTTTGTTCTGGCGGCGCTGTGGGAGCGCCTCAATGTGGGCTCGTGGTCCTGGCTGCGCGGGCGCGAGGTGGTCCTCGGCCCCGTGCGCACGAACACCTTGTCCATTGTGTCGGGCGCGTTTTTCGTGCTCATCGGCGCGCTATTCATTGCCAGCTATGGCACCGCAACCTTGCCCGCAGTCTTGAGCACGGATGCGCAGTTCGCGGTGCAAGAAAAAGCCCGCGCTTTCAGCGCGGGCGTAGCGGACGCGTGGGTATGGTTCGGGCTCTCACTTGCCGCCACGGTGGTGGCAGGCATCAAGGCTGCCCGCACCCCGGCCTAGTAGCCGCGTGCGATGTATTCGTCGATACGCGCAGCCTCAGCACCAATGGTGGTCTCGTCGCCGTGCCCCGGCAGGACGCGGGTCTCCGGCGGAAGGTTCAGCACTCGGTTGCGCAGGGACTCGATGATGACGTCGAAGTCGGAGTACTTGCGGCCGGTGGCGCCGGGCCCGCCGTTGAAGAGGGTATCTCCCGACAGAAGCGTGGCTTCGTCCGCGATGTAGAGCACCACGCACCCTGGCGAGTGACCAGGCGTGTGGAAGACCACGAAGTCACTATCGCCCACGGTGAATAGCTGGTTATCCTCCAGCGGCACGAAGGTCGCATCCTCGTGGGTTTCCTCCCACAGGGGACGGTCATCCGGGTGCAGGTACACGGACACACCGAAGTGCTCAGCCACCTGGGGGGCGAGCTCGCAGTGGTCGTTGTGCGCGTGGGTGAGGATAACGCCCTTGACGGTGCGCTTTCCTACCTCGTCGATGACGCGCTCGGCGTCGTGGGAAGGATCGACGATGTAGCACTCGGCGTCGCTTGACGCGCCGCCTGCGGCCAGGATGTAGACGTTATTGTCCACGTCCCACTCACCGCCATCCAGGCGGAACTTTCCTGAGGTTACAAACTGTTCGATAATCATTTACAGCTCCACTACGGATCGAAGTACCTTGCCAGCCTTCATGGTAGCGAAGGCCTCCTCCACGTCGTCGAGGCCAACACGCTCGGTGACGAAGTCCTGCAGCGGGAAGCGGCCCTGCAGGGAGAGGTCGACGTACATGGGGAAGTCACGCTCCGGCAGGCAGTCGCCGTACCAGGAGGACTTGAGGGAACCGCCGCGGCCGAAGAAGTCGATGGCTGGGACGTCGAAGCGGCTGGTGAGGTTCGGGACACCCACCATGACCATGCGGCCGGCCAGGTCGCGGGAGTAGAAGGCCTGGCGGGTGGTGGCCGGGATGCCCACGGCATCGATAGCCACGTCGGTACCGAAACCATCGGTGAGCTCACGGACTGCCTCGATGACCTCGTCCTCGGACTTGTCCTTCGCCGCGATGGTGTGGGTCGCACCGAACTTCTTGGCCAGCTCCAGCTTGTCTGGATCCAGGTCCACGGCGATGACCTTGGAGGCACCCGCCAGCACTGCGCCGGCAATGGCCGCCATGCCCACACCACCGCAGCCAAAGACCGCGACGGACTCGCCGCGCTTGACGTCACCGGTGTTGACCGCAGCACCCAAGCCTGCCATCACGCCACAGCCCAACAGGCCCGCGGCGGCCGGGTCTGCCTCCGGATTGACCTTGGTGCACTGGCCTTCATGAACCAGGGTCTTCTCCGCGAAGGAGCCGATGCCGAGCGCCGGGGTGAGCTCAGTGCCGGCATCCTTATCCCCGTCCGCGAGCGTCATCTTCGCGGAGGCATTGTGGGTGTTGAAGCAGTACTTCGGCTCACCTTTCTTACAAGCGCGGCACTCGCCGCACACTGCACGCCAGTTCAGGACCACGAAGTCACCGACCTCGACGTGGGTAACAGCATCGCCCACGCGCTCCACGACGCCCGCCGCCTCGTGCCCAAGCAAGAACGGGAAGGCATCCTCGATATCGCCATCGCGGTAAGCCAGGTCGGTGTGGCACACGCCGCAGGCCTGAATCTTGACCACGACGTCGTGCTCGCCCGGAGCGGGTACAACAATGTTCACGGTCTCGACGGGCTCGCCCTTCGCGCGCGCAATCACGCCGCGGACGACCTCCGAGCCTTGCTGGGAGTTATTTTCATTTAGGTTTTCATTAACAGTCATGTCCGCGAGGGTACGCGAAAGGCCCAGGCAACGTTGCCCGGGCCTTAAAGTCATAAGAACGCGTTTCTAGAAGCTCGCGAGATGGTTGGCCACAAACTCGTGACCACGAGCATTGATGTGCAGCGGTAGGTTGCCCGGGCCGGCAGAGAAGTCCACCAGACCCGCCCACAGCCGCTTATCGGCATCGGCACACATACCGCGATCCCAGGTCATCGGCTTCATATCCACAAATTCGGTGCCGGTCGCGTGCGCTAGGTCCACCTGCATCCACTGCGTGACGTTTTCATAACGCTGCACCATCGGCAGGGCCGTAGCATCGGCTGGCTTCGGGCCAAAGTGGAGGAGGCAGTAGCGGTCACCGGAGCCGATGGTCGGATAACCCACGATCTGAATGCGGGCATTGGGGGCCGCTGCACGAATCTTGTTGATAATCGGCGCATTTGCGCCAACAAAGCGGGCGCGCATGTCGGCGTCGGAAAGCTGGGCATTGTTATACGTGTCGTTAAAGCCGCCCGCATAGAGTACGCGCTGGGTGTCCGGGCTGAGCGCACCGCGGCGGATGGCATCATCAACCTGCGCGTTCATCTGCGGACCCTGGGACATCGAGACCGCACCGGAGCAGGAGAAATCCGCCACCGGCATGCCCAGCTTGGACGCGACGCGCTTGGCGTAGTTATTGCCAGAGGGGCAGTCGAGGCTCGGATTGCGGTTCGAGGAGCCGAGGCGCGAGGAGAGGTAAACATCCAGCTGCGGATCCGCCAAAACGGAATCGCCAAAGGCGACGAGGTTTCGCTCGCCGGCGGCGGCCTGCGGAGCCTGGGACAGGCCTACTGCCACGAGGAGGGAGGCGCAGAGGGCAGTGATGCGCTGAGTAAACTTCACGTGACTGATGTCCTTTCAAGAAAAGGGTATGTTCTTAACCGAAACCATATTAAACTAAGCTAGCAGTTAATCTTGTGTAACAATAGCAACAACTGTAACAATTTGTCGTTTTAAAAACAGGCGCGTTAGCCGCCTCCCCCGTAACCTTCTACCTCTTCCCTACGATGAGAACCCTATGAAGCTTTCTGATCTCACCTTCCATGCCGCCGCTCTCGCGCGTTTTGTCCCCGCCCTCTTTCGCGCCGGCCTTATTAGCCCCGCTGGCGGCCCACGGGCAGTACTCTCCACCGCGCCGGTTCTCGCCCGCTACCGCTTCACCACCGCCCGCGAGGTGGAGCAGGCATACCTGACCTGCCCAGAACGCCTAGCGCTTATCGACGACGACGGGGCCCTCACCTACCGCCAGCTGCGCGAACAATCCCAGACCTTCGCGCGCTGGTTGCTCTCCCTGGGCCTCGACGAGATCCGTCTCGGCGTCATGGCTCGCAATGGGCGGGGCATTATCACCCCGCTGGCCGCCAAAGGTTATGCCGGAGCGCACATCTTCCTACTCAACGTTGGCTCCTCCCCTGAGCAGCTCGCCGGATGCATTGAGGAAAACCGCATCAACGTGCTCGTTATCGACGATGAATTCGTTGACCGCCTTGCCCCCGCAGACAGCGCTAGCCCCAGCCCCGTTGCTGGACTGCAGGTCGTGATTGGTCATGATTCCGGCGAGGAGATCCCGGCTGAGCTGGCCGAGGCCCCGACGCTGCACCAAATCGTGGTGAACCCGCGGGACGTCGAGAAGCAGAAGCTTCCCGCCTGGCCTAAGCACGGACATATCGTGCTCATGTCCTCCGGAACCACCGGCATCCCCAAGGGCATTATGCGCCCAGAGCCCACGCTGCCCGTGGTGGTTGCCTCCATCGTGGATGCGGTGCCGTGGCGTGGGGACCAGAAGGTGCAAATGACCGCCTCCATCTTCCACACGTGGGGCTGGGCCTGCCTCAACATCGCGCTGGGCCTGCGCAACACCATTGTCACCCGCCGCGTCTTTGACCCGGCGGCCGCGCTCGATGACATCCAGCGCTACCAACTTGATGGCCTGCTCTCCTCCCCCGTTTTCTTCCGCCAGATGGTGCAGGCCGACCCAGATTCGGCCTATGACACCTCAAGCCTGAAGTTCATTGCTTCTGCAGGACATGCGCTGACCCCGGAGATTGTCAAAGAAACCCACGAGCGCTTCGGCCCGATTCTCTGCAACGTCTATGGTTCCACGGAGCTGGCGCTGGCATCGACGGCCACCATGGAAGAGGTGGCTAAGGACCCAACCATCGGCGGCAAGATTGCCTCTGGCACGAAGCTGCGCATCCTCGATGAGGATGGCAAAGAAGTCCCGCGCGGCGAGGTCGGCGAAATCTATCTGACCAACTCCACCGCGCTCATTGGCTATACCAACCCGAAGATTCCGCTCAACAAGGTTGATGGCCTCATCTCCATCGGTGACTTGGGCTATATCGACCCCGAGGGCTACCTGCACGTGGTGGGCCGCGCCGATGACATGATCATCGTCGGCGGCGAGAACGTGCACCCGCAGTCGGTGACGGAGGTGCTTGAAACCATGCCGGGCATCGCGGAAGTGCATGCCGGCGGCGTGGAGGATGAAACCACCTTCCAGCGCATCGCCGTGTGGGCCGTGACCACGCGCGATGCCTTGGGCAACACCGTGACTGCCGACGCCATCCGCACCTGGGTCCGCGAGAACCTCGCCGACCACTCCGTGCCGCGCGACGTCCACTTCCTGGACAAGCTGCCGCGCAACGCCACGGGCAAGGTGGTGCCGCGCCTGCTGAGCAATACCGACTAGCCGGCGTCTTCACTCCAGATTTCCCGGCTGAAATAGGGCCCTCCGAGCCACAACTGCCCGAGTTGCCAAAACCTTCGCTCCTCACCGCAGGGAGCAACGTTGTTTTTGGCAACTCGGGCAGTGTCAGATGCGAGTTTTTGGTACCGGTGTTCTGGGGACTCGGTACTGCCGTGTTCCGGGTAGTTGGTACCGGGCCGAGGGGTGCGTCGGCCCGGACGGGCTACAATTTCAGGGTGGAATCACAGCTAGTCGCCTACATCGATGAGTCCTCCGCCCTTAGACCCCCAGACCGGCAGGAGTACATGGTGTGTGCAACCATCATCGACACTCAAGACTTGGAAAAAATACGCGAGGAGCTGCGTCCACTACGACTTCCTGGCCAGGTCAAACTTCACTGGACCGACGAACGTAATAGCCGACGCCGAAAAATCGTGGACACCCTTTCTGAGATCGACTCCATGCAAGCGATCATCACCCACCAGAGTGAAGTGAGCAAGAAAACGGAGAGGCACCGCAGGAAATGCTTGGAGCAGATGTACTTCGAGCTCTCCGAGATGCACGTCCACAACGTCACTTTGGAAAGCCGGCAAGAAGCACAAAACAGGCGAGACGTCGCCCATATAGTTGCCCTGCAGGGCCAGGGACAAAGTGCTGGCATCCGACTGCGACACGTACGCGGTGGCGATGATCCCCTGCTCTGGATTCCAGATGCCGTTCTGGGAGCACTGAACTCCGTCCATCTAGGGGAAGAGCAGTACTGGGAGAAGCTGCACGAGAAAGTGGTCCTCAACCGTCCCACCCCGGATTCCCTCTAGAGGCAGGCGAAGACCCTGAGTCCAGTCGTCCGGCTGGGGTCCCAGGGTCTTCTTCCGATCCTGTCGTAACAGGTGGCAATAACTCTAGGGTAGCACCATTTGGCATCATTTGGCACCGATAGGCCCCGTCCGTTTCCTTAGCTGGATCGGCGGCCTCATCCTGGTTTCCTGACCAAATCCACATCGACCAAGCCGAACGCAGCGGGCTAAATATCACTCTGCTCAATACCCCTAGACGTTGACACCGACATGCCCCGCCGAGATACAGCAGGTCATAGGACAAAGACCTCTTACTCCGGCCATCACTGAATCGATCATCAAACCACCCGGCGGGAGCTGACGGAAAATCTCTGAAATCAAACCCTCATCAGAGATGACTTTCTTTGCACGGGATACTTCCCGTCGTGAACACCCCAATGCGTGTGTGATCTGCGCCTAGCTAGCACCATCAAGGCACATCGCAATGATCTGCTTGAAGTTGGCCACAAGGACCAGCTCCTTCCAAGTAGAAGTTGACGCAACACCAGCGGATTGTGGTGTCGCCAACATCAACTATGAAAGAAAACCCCTTGCAGTACCGGATACACGGAACACCGGTACCAACTACGCGGACTCGCGGTACCAACTACCCCAAATCGACAGGCAGTTTTTATGTCTGGGCTGAGCAGAATCAGGTTAGCTGCTGCGCTTGTTGCCCTAGGGTCCGTTTCAGTTGCAGTACCGTCTGCTTCGGCAGCCACTGTCACAGCTCAATGCCAGGTCATCAAAATTGGACTAGGGGGAGATATAGTCGGTCACGTATATGGCCATGCGTCAACATTGAATGACGCCAAGAAGGATGCCAATAAATACGTTCCCAGCGGGCCTTACAAGCGCCATTGCAGAGGGGTCGGCCAACATCCTTCTGGATACTTTCCGGGAGGGAAAGGAGGATTTAGAGGGGGCAGCTTTTAATCACATCATCGGCGACGACAAGAAAACTTATCGCGGAAGATTCTGCATCAACGATTTTTCGCAATTTCCCTAGCCAATCCTTTCCTTATTTATTACCCGGCGCTCCGCGTAAGTGGAGCGCCTCACTCTATTTATCTGTAGAAACCGGCGAAGAAATAAGCTCCCTTACTCCAACACTACTAGGGAAAACATCAGCCTTTGCATATTCCTCATCCATTAGAAAAAATGACGCTAAAGGCACCTCAGCCTTTGTAAAAAGCTCTTGTTCAGCAGAAACGATTGCTTCGCAAAGGTATAACCGTAAACTCTCAAAATCCTCGTTGGGCCTTTCAACCCTGAACTGAGTAATGAGATCTTTTTTCATCTCTTCGGAATCCACTTCAACTGGTTCGGAGCAAATGAAAAGTACGTCGACTCCAGGCAGGAGCGCTGCTTTACGCACTACTTGCGAATACGTTTTATATGCCGATTCCAGAACGCACTGATCGGCCACGAAAAAAGTGTCTAAAGCAAAAAACATACGCATTGTAATGCTTTCCAAACAGATAAAGCTGGTGAACTCGCCTGCGATGTGGAGCGAAGGTTTTGGCAACTCGGGCAGTTTTTATATCTGGGATTTGGCCCCGCCGGCCCATCCCTTGAGATGGGCCGAATCAGGTTAGTTGCTGCGCTTGACGGTGGCCGCAACCTCGCCTGGTTGGACATGACCCTCGCGGGCAATGTCGACACCAGCGACTTGCTTGGCCGTGGGGCACACCACCGGGGTGATGAGGTTGACGCCGCGCTCGCGCAGCTTCTGCGCCTCCACCGCGATGATCGGCGTGCCGGCGGTGACGGTATCGCCCTTCTTGGCCAGGGCCGTGAAACCTTCGCCCTTGAGCTCCACGGTGTCGATGCCGATGTGGATGAGCAGGTCCAGCCCATCCGCGGTCTGCATACCGAAGGCATGGCCCGTCTTGAAGACCATGGTGATGGTGCCGTCAACGGGCGCGCAGACGTCGAAGGCATCGACGGTTTCAGGCATAACGGCGAAGCCTTCGCCCACCATGCCCTGCGCAAAGGAGGCATCCGGGACCTGGGAGAGCTCGACGACGTCTCCGGCGAACGGGGCACACACCTCGACATCCGCTGCGTCACCGCTGACGCTCTGAGCGGAAGCGGCGCTGGCCGGCGCGCTGGCTCCAGCCGCGGTCGCAGCACCCGCCGTGGCCAGGACCGGAGAACCGTGGCGCAGCTGGTGGCTGACCTCGTCATACATGAACTGCACGGCCGGGCCCACGATGACCTGGACGCTCTTCTCCGAGGGGTGGATGACGCCGGAGACGGCGGCGCGCTTGATTACGGAGTCGTCGACAAGCGCGCGATCCTTGACGCCCACGCGCAGGCGCGTGGTGCAGTAGTCCAGGGAGTCAATGTTGTCCTTGCCGCCGAGGCCTTCGATGATGCGCGCGGCATCGGCTGCGGTCTTGTCATCGCCGCTGACGGAATCCGCCGCGTCGTCGGCCTCATCCTCGCCGCGGCCCGGCGTCTTCAGGTTCAGCCAGCCGATGAGGAAGTAGAAGATGACGAAGTAGAGGAAGAAGAAGCCCACGCCCATGACCAGCAGCATGTACCACTTGTTGGCCAGCGGGTTCTGGGAGGAGAGCAGCATATCCACGAAACCGGCGGAGAAACCGAAGCCGGCGGTCCACTCCATGGCGGAGGCGATGAAGACGGACAGGCCCATCAGTAGCGCGTGCACCACGTAGAGCAGCGGGGCGACGAACATGAAGGAGAACTCCAGCGGCTCGGTCACTCCGGTGAAGAAGGAAGCCAAAGCGCCGGCGGCCATGAGGGAGCCGACGACCTTGCGCTTGCTCTTATCCGCGCGCAGGTACATGGCGAGTGCCGCACCCGGCAGACCGAACATCATGACCGGGAAGAAGCCCGCCTGGTAGCGGCCCACGACGCCCTCGACCGTGCACTGGCCGTTGGCCCAAATACCCGGGCAATCAGCGGCAGAGGTCGCGGCCGCGGCGGCGTCGATGGTGGCCTGGCCGGCCTGGAAGTTACCGATGTCGTTGATACCGATGACGTCGAACCAGAAGACGGAGTTCAGTGCGTGGTGCAGGCCAGTCGGGATGAGCAGGCGGTTGGCCACGCCGTAGATGCCGGCACCCGCCGCGCCCAGGCCCTGGATGGAGGTACCGAAGTTGAACAGCGCGTTGTAGATGAACGGCCACACAAAGTAGAGGATCCCGGAGACAACCATGGCGAAGATCGCGGTAAGGATCGGCACCAATCGGCGGCCAGAGAAGAAGGCGAGGAAGTCCGGCAGCTTGGTGCCGTGGAAACGGTTATATACCCAGGCCGCCATGATGCCGGCGAGGATGCCGAAGAGGACGTTGCCGCCGCCCACAGCATTCCAGCCTTCCGCGGCCCATTCCAGCGCCTCATCGCCGGTCAGCGCGGTGGGGTCTTCGATACCACGGTAGCCGGCCACAGCCTCCGGGCCGAGCAGTTTCATAAACGTGGCGAAGGCCAGGAAACCAGAAAGTGCCGCGGCACCGTTGGAATCCTTGGCCAGGCCGAAGGAAATGGCGATGGCGAAGATCCAGCCCAGGTTAGCCAGCACCGCATCACCGGAGCTGATGAGCAGCTGCGCGGCGAGGTTATCCGGGCCGGCGGCGCTGGAGATCCAGTAACCAACACCGCAGAGGATCGCCGCGACGGGCAGCACCGCCACGGCGCCCATGAGGGCTTTTCCGAGCCGCTGCAGCGGCCCCATGACATCGACTTTCATGCGAGGAGTCCTTTCACACTAGTAAGGAATTAGATGGAGTTTTTAGGAAAAGAGTGGGCGGTGAGGACGATGTTGGTCGGCGAAAATGTAGTACTCGCGGTCCTCTAACTGGGAAGCAGCGGATTCATCCACAATCACCGTGGCGTGCTGGTGCAACTGCAGGATTGAGGCCGGGCAGTGTGCAGACAGTGGGCCTTCCACCATGTCGCGCACAGCATTGGCCTTGTTGCTACCGGTAGCCAGCAAGAGCAGGCGACGCGCCTCGTTAATCGTTCCCAGTCCTTGAGTGACGGCAAAGCGCGGCACCTCGTCCACGGTGTCAAAGAAACGGGAGTTATCGTTCACGGTCTGCGGGTGCAGAGTAGTGACGTGGGTGCGCGACGTCAGGGAGCTGGAAGGCTCGTTAAAGCCGACGTGTCCGTTGGCGCCGATGCCCAGCAGTTGGATATCCACGCCGCCAGCATCACGGATGGCCTTGTCATAGGTGGCCGCGGCGGCTGCCGGGTCGTCCGCGTCACCAGCGGGGCTTTTCACCAGGTCGTCGTTGAAATCCACGTGGCTGGTGAATTCGCGGCGAATGGTGGAATAGTAGGACTGCTCGTGGGTGCGCTCCAGCCCGATGTATTCATCGAGCAGGAATGCGCGGCTGCGGGCAAAGCTCACCTCGCCGCGCTCATAGCGGGCGATGAGTTCCTTGTACATCGCCACCGGGGTCGATCCCGTGGCGAGGCCCAGGGTGGACCCGGCGTTGGCGTAATGCGCGAAAATGTTCGCGGCTTCCACGGCCACCTCGGCGGGGGTAGATCGAATAAGTATGTCCATGAGCTGCCTTCCTCGTTGCTTCTTTATTTAACGTCTAGATTTTTAACGGTCGAGCGGGATATCAGCACCGCCAACAATGACGCGCACTGGTTCCAACTGGGCATTGAGGCCCACCAGGTTGGCGCGCGCGCCAACCGCGATGCGGCCTAGATTCGTCTCCCCCAACACGTCGGCTGCCGTGGTGGAGGTAAAACGCACCGCCTCGCCCAGACCATGGCGCGCGGCGAAACTGATGAATTGCTGAGCCAAGGTGGAGGTACCGCCCGCGATAGCGCCGCTGGGCACGCGCGCCACTCCCCCGCTCACCGTGACGGGCAGGGAGCCCAATTCATAGTCACCGTCGGCCATGCCGGCCGCCGCCATGGCATCAGTGATGGCGAAGGCGCGGTGACTGTGAGCCATGTCCACGGCGCCGTCGACAAGATGCACGCCATCTGCGATGAGCTCGACGGACACATCGCCCGCCTTCGCTGCGGTAAGCAAGGCCGCTACCGGGCCCGGCGCGCGGTGGTGAATAGAAGGCATGCCATTAAAGAGGTGCGTTCCAGTCACGGTCAGGCCGAGCTCCTTAGCCTTGGCGATAACGCTCAGCGTGGTGTCGTAATCGGCCTCGGTGTGGCCCAGGCTGGCGATGATGCCATGCTCCGCGCAGACGTCGAGCAGCTTGTCGACGTTCTCCGTTTCCGGTGCGAAAGTAATCGAACGCAGGTGGCCGCGGGCCGCGGCGATGACTGCGCGGAAGAAGTCCGGGTCGCCCGGCACGATGCGCGAAGGGTCCTGCGCGCCGCATTTGGCCGCCGCGATGAAGGGGCCCTCCATGTGGATGCCGGCGATCTCGCCTTCTTCAGCCAGCTGGGCCAAAAGCTCAGCCCGGGCACACAGCTCTTCTTGTGTGCCGGAGACCAAGCTGGCCAGCAACGTCGTGGTGCCGTGCGCGCGGTGGAAGCGGGCGGCGGCCAGGCACTGCTCATAGTCGCCGTTGGGGAAGCCCCCGCCATTGCCTCCATGGTTGTGCAGGTCCACGAAACCGGGCACCCACAGCAACGCATCCGGGTCCCCGGCGTGCCAGGCGGCCTCGGCTGCGGGGACGTCGCCAAGCACTATGCCCTCAATGCTCTCCCCGAACGTGACGGCTCCGGCGCGCAGCTCGAAGTTCTCATCAATGTAGAGGCCCTCGACGTGGCCTTTCGCCTTTGTCTGCATAACTCATTCGATTCTGTTTGTACAGGCTGGCGTGGCACCGCCCGGTTGACACTTCATTTGAAATTTATCAGGGCTGCCGATTTTTGTGAACCACGCCTCCTGCAAAGAGGCGTGTGAGCACAGGTAGCTTTTTGCGTGTTCGGTACACCGCATGGGATGGCGAAAGACCCCGCGAACTACCAGCCACGGGTGGCCACTCGGTCCCAGAGCGCGTTGCTCGCCAGCTCACCGGCACCCGCCGGTGAAGCGCCAACGAACACGTCTCGTGCATCAGGATCATCAGCAAGAATGTAGCGGAACCACGCGGTGGCATAGCCGTCCCCGAACTCTAAAACGTCCTTGTGATCCGCGCCCAGGCGGCGGGCAATGATTGCCGGACCACCGGCTGATTGAAAGCTCTCCTCTAGGTCTGACCACGGGCTGACAAGCCAGCGGTCTGAACGGCCATCGCTCGTCATCAAGAACAACGGTGCCTCAACATCCGCGGTGGTGTAGTCCCAGTCATTGGACTGTGCCACTTTGTGGGAGGCCGGGCTCGCCGCATACACAGCTGCTACCTCCGTGTGGGCCGCAGCGTTGATGGCGCCCGCGCCACCCTGTGAGTGTCCGAAAATGCCAACCCGTGATCGATCCACGCGAGAATCCAGTTCCGGCAAGCTCTCGATTAGGTGCACGACATTCTCCCCGGTTCCGGTTTGGGGAGTCTCATCGCCGACAACCACGAAGCCCCAACTTGCCAGGTGTTCCGCCACAGGCAGGTAGCTACTCAGCGGCGTGTTCGTGCCATTAGCCATGACCACCGCCGGAAATGGTCCCGCACCCGTCGGTGCCGCAACGGTCACGTCGCCGTCGCGCCGCACGTCGACCTCGTGTGGCCCCTCGCCCGCAAACGACGCTTCCAGCGGGCCACCTGTCTCAGCGCTGTATCCGGGAGCTACGCCGTCATCACCGGTCACGCTGTCTGCGTCCACCCACTGCATGAATCCCACAAACCCTACAAACGCCACCACAATCACGGCCACCACGGCAATCATGCCAACCACAAGCTTTTTCATGCTCTGTATTGTGTTTCGCACGAGAGCGAAGGTCACTAGCGCTAGCACTACTTTTTCCTGTACACAGTGCAAGAGCTGCCTCCGCTACGCCCTTGAAATGAGAGACTCACATCATTACCTTGTTGTATGTAATCGTCATCACATATGGGAGAAATAATGCTTACCTCCGAAACGCTTTCCGAAGTAGTCACAGTAGGAGGTTCAGGTCCGTTCAGCGGCCAGGGCAACGAAACAGTTGCAGCCTAAATGCATCCCCCTAGAAACAGTGGTGACGAAGGACTTTCATCTATCTACACCTTGACCGCCACATATTTTTTATTGTCAGTGTGCGGGTCAATGACCAGCCTCTCGATTTCACTCCACTTCGCCGAACTCAACAAAGGCGAACTGTTGGTGGCAAGCATCTTCATCTCGGGTACTTGCGCTCAAGTTTTTGCAGTCCCCTTTCTGGCCCCACTCTTCAACAAATTCAACAGCTATCACATTGCGCTTGCTGCACTCTTCTTAGATCTTCTGGGCCTGTTATCAATGGCAGCCTATCCAGAGCCATTGATCCTCATTGTCGGAAATCTCGTCACCGCATGCTTAAGCGGACTGTCAATTCCATCCATTTTCACCATCGCTGACTCTCAGGTCGGCGAAGGACAGCAGGCGAAAGCCTTCTCCCTCTTGGACACAGCCCGACTTGGCAGTGGATTCCTTGGACCACCTCTAGGTGGATTACTACTGGACCAAAGAAACCTGCAGACAGCGCTCTTCGTTGAAGCTTGCGCCGTTGGAGTCTCGCTACTTGCTTTTTATTTCCTTTATAAATCCTCGCCCCCGAAAACACTGCTTCATTCAGAAACCAAAGATTCTTCACCGAGTTTTCTCCAGAAGGTCCTCGAAGCACCTTCCCTTTTGCTGAAGAATAGAAGCGCTCGGTCCGCGTTAACCAGCATTTGGGGAGCAATTATCTGCACCTCGATTTTCAACGTTTCGCTTGTCTTCTATGCGACACAGACCCTCCACGTCAGCGGTACGTTATATGCCATCATTGCCCAAGCATTTATCGTGGGCCGCATCTTTGGCGCACGGCTTTCAGCTCGCCTTCACTCACAGAACGCTGGGAAAGTCCTGGCCGGGGCAGGATTCGCTATGGGGTGTTTCATAGCTTTACCTGGACTATTTCCCTCATTGTGGCTCTGCATCCCATGTTTCCTCCTGGGCGGAGTCTGCAATGCTGCTCAGGTGGCCGCACTACGCATAATCGTTGTCGGATCCGTACCTGATGAAGTGAAACCCGAAGCCCTTTCTACGATGGGTTCAATTAACAGCTCCGCAATGCTTATTGGATACATCATCGGGGCACCTGTTGTAAGTGCCATCGGCCCAGCTGCGGCCCTTGTCGTATCAGGGTTTGGCACCTCTATCCTCACTCTGGGGCCAATTCTGAAGACCACCATGTACGGTGCCTCCGGTGACCAAGACTACGACAACAAATAGCATTCAATTCTGTAGTAAATCTACTGTCAGATGCGAGTTTTTGGTACCGGTGTGTTCAGAAGACTGAAATGGTAGCGGTGTGGTGAGGGGCCTGACCCCCGGAAAGTAGACACGTCGGGGGTTAGCTATGCTGCTTGGGTCAGTGTAGCTGATGTGAGTGCTTCGTAGTCATCGGGGGCTAGAAGATTGCACCAGGAGTGCCGTCTACGGGTGTTGTAGCGCATGCACCATCGGAAGACTTCTTGGCGGCAGCTGATGGGATTGTCAAAGACTTTCCTATCTCGCAGAACTTCACGCTTTAGGGTGGCGTTAAATGATTCTGCCAGGGCATTATCGGCACTCGTTCCCA
>NZ_KV794766.1:0-366 GCF_001808895.1 Corynebacterium sp. HMSC070E08 | reverse complement strand
TTGCCGACACCATTTGCCGTACCGCGGAAATCGGGCTTGCTATCACCGGTGCTGCTGATGCCGGACCGCTGACCATCATTGAGGCTACGCCAGTAGCCGTTAGCGGCGTGTGCCCGGACTGCGGACAGTCAGGAAAGTTACGCGACCACACCACCCGTCGACTCGTTGATCTTCCTGTCGTCGGATTCCCCACCAGGCTGCACGTAAAAGTCCCTAGATTCCAGTGCACAGCCGACTCATGTAAGAGAAAGATCTTCCAAGAATCCTTACCCTGCGCTGATGACGGTGCCAAACTCACCCACCGGGTCACCCGCTGGATCTTGCAACGCCTCGCTATTGACCGGATGAGTGTGTCAGCGACCGCCA
>NZ_KV794765.1:0-2585 GCF_001808895.1 Corynebacterium sp. HMSC070E08 | reverse complement strand
CGTTGATCTTCCTGTCGTTGGATTCCCCACCAGGTTGCATGTAACAGTCCCCAGGTTCCGGTGCACAGCCGTCTCATGTAAGAGGAAGATCTTCCAAGAATCTTTAACCTGCGCTGATGACGGCGCCAAGCTCACTTATCGGGTCACTCGCTGGATCTTGCAGCGCCTTGCTATTGACCGGATGAGTGTGTCAGCTACCGCTAAAGCACTCGGTGTGGGATGGGACCTGGTCAACTCCTGGTGCAACCTTCTAGCCCCGATGACTTCGAAGCACTCACATCAGCTACACTGACCCAAGCGGCATAGCTAACCCCCCGACGTGTCTACTTTCCGGGGCCAGGCCCGACTATGCGGCGAAAGGAAACGGAATTTCTCGGCGGACTAGCATCACGTGCGTCTTGATTTATGAGGGCCCCCTGGCCGGCTGGGGCTTCTTGGCGAAGCAACACGCAGTTTGGTTGGCGGATAGTTTGCAACAGTTGCCGGCGCTATGCGACGGGAGCTTAGACACAAGGGTCGTCGTCAAGCGCCTTTTGCGGGAGTTGGGGTGCGATCCTTGGGCCAACGCATAGCGACATCGCAAGAGCGCAGGACATGCGAGTGTTTGGTAACCGAGCTCTGCGATGGCCAACATCGGTTACGTTCATTGAATGAAAGGTGGAACCCCGCATTAAGTTTCTTAGATCTGCAGCACCCCTAATCAAGAACCTCTAGACTTACCAGTAACGCGCGCTGGGATCGTCCGCAAGGTCCTTGCGCCCAAGGTGAATTGTCTGGAGTGAGACTACATGTCGGAGAATGCGACACTGCGGAAAACGATGAAGCCCTCGTGGGTCTTTGCCATGGCGTTGGGTGCGGCGATTGGCTGGGGCGCCTATATCTTGCCGTTCGACTGGATGCAGAAGGCGGGGCTTGCGGGAACACTCATCGGCTTTGTCATCGGCGGCCTGATGATTGCCGTTATTGGTTTGAGCTACGGCTTTACCATTCGCGCGCTGCCGCTGACCGGTGGTGGCGTGGCGTTCGCTATGGCTGCGCTCGGCCGGACTCATGCGTTTATCGCGGGATGGGCGCTGACGCTGGGGTACTCGTGCGTTGTCGCGTTGAATGCGTCGGCGGTCACGCTCGTCTTCCGTGTGACTTTCCCTGAGCTGGTTATGCGGGGCGTGCTTTACGACGTCGCCGGGTGGACCATCTATCTCCCCGAAGTAGCCATTTGCTCACTGTTTATCCTTGTGTTCGCGTGGTTGAACTCCAAGGGTGCTGCGCTCTCCGGCCGGTTCCAGTTCTTTGCTGTTGTGCTCATGATCCTGGCGGTGGTGGTTATTGTGGCGTCGATGGTTATCTATTACGTCGCCGCGCGCCCGGAGCTTGCTCCCGCCTTTCCTGTAGATGTGCCGCCGGCTGCGGCGGTGGCAACCATCATTGCTTTTGCCCCGTGGGCCTACGTGGGCTTTGATTCCATTCCGCAGTTGGCGGGCGAGTTCAATTTCTCGCCACGGAAGGCGCTAGGCCTTCTGATGTGGGGTATTACTGTCGCGACGGTCATTTACATGGCGATGATGCTGGCGACGTCGATTGCCGTGGGCACCCACCACGATGCTTTCGAGGGCGAGGCTTGGCCACCGGCAGCAGCCATCAGCGAGGTGATGGGGCCGGCTGGTTTGGTGCTCATGGTCGTCGCGGTCAGCGCGGGTGTGCTGACAGGCCTTAATGGTTTCTACACCGCGGCAAGCCGTGTGCTGTTTACGCTGGGGCGGGCTAATTTGGTTCCGCGCCGCCTGGGTGAGCTCAAGGGGAAGCAGCACGCCCCGCGCAATGCGATTCTCCTAGTGTGTGCGGTGTGCCTGGTGACCCCGTGGTTTGGGCGCGCGGCGTTGACGTGGGTCGTCGACATGTCCAGCGCTGGTATCACGGTGGCGTATTTCTACACTTGTTTCTGCGCCTGGAAGATTGCGCGCACCGGGCAGGTTCCGGGGATGCCGAAGCCCATTGCGCCCAACAAGTTCTACGAGTACTTCGCCCTGGCTGGGTGCATCCTCTCCGTCGGGTTCTTGGCGCTGCTCTTTGTTCCGGGCTCGCCTGGCATGCTCGGAACGGCCCCGCTTATCGCGCTGGTTGTTTGGATTGTGCTGGGGCTGGCGTCGTGGGCCATCAAGAGCCGGCAGCTGAAGGATGTGCCGCCGGAGGAGACGGCGGCGTTGATTTTGGGGTAGCAGATCGATATCGCTGGTGTGCTCTTACGCAAGTACGGGATTTGTAGCTTTGATCGGGGCAGGGGAGAGACGTCGTCAAGCGCACGCGTCTTGTATACGCTAGCCCCGACGAGCTCCCGCAGCGCTGAGCTCAGGGCGTCGGCAAGCTAGGCGGCTGAGGACTCGTGGGGTAGCTCCACTTCGTGTCCACTAAACGAGGGTAACCTCTCAAAGAGGCTGTTAAGGAATTGACGTACGCTTCGCACTTAACTGTTAAGCGTACCTTTCTAGTTGTCAGACCTTAAAGAGAATCCATGAATATCCAGTGTGGAGAATTAACGGGCTCTTCCGGTTTTGGGGTGCGTAGCGGGGTGAGGTAGAACATGACGG
>NZ_KV794764.1:0-1565 GCF_001808895.1 Corynebacterium sp. HMSC070E08 | reverse complement strand
GGCGGTTTCAAGTGGTGGATGCATCACTTGAATAGTTCTTGGATTTTCTCTTCTGGTGTGTACCAGTTGAGGACTTTTCTGGGGCGCCCGTTGAGTAGGTCTTGAATGTGTTGAACGCCCTTATCGGTCAGGGTACTAAAGTCGCTTCCTTTTGGTAGGAAGTCTCGGACTAGCCCGTTGGTGTTTTCATTGGTAGGCCGCTGCCAGGGTGAGTGCGGATCGCAGAAATAGACTGCGAGCCCACGCTCGATGCTCAGCCTGTCTACCTGGGCTAGTTCCACACCTTGGTCCCAGGTCAGTGTTTTGGTGATGTTGCGTATTTTGCCAGTAAACATCTCGATTAACTTATCGACAGTCGTGGCGGAATCATGCACATCAAGTTTGCGGATCATGGTGTAGCGCGTACTGCGTTCCACGCAGGTCACAAGGGCCGTTGTGCCTCCTTGCCCGATGATGAGATCGCCTTCCCAATGTCCTGGAATAGCACGGTCTTCAACGCTGGCAGGGCGCTTGCTGATGCGGTAGTCTTCACCAATCCAGCTTCGATTACCGCGGGCTGGCAGGCGCGATTGCGGCCTTCGGCCGGTACGCCCAGAACGCAGGGCTTTTTCTACCTTCAACTCCTGGCGCAAGGCACCTTTAGCTTGGATGTAGAGAGCTTGGTAGATGGTTTCATGACTAATCGACATATCCCCACCTTTACCGAAGCAGCGGGCAAGAAAGTTCGAAATCTGCTCTGGTGACCACTTCGTGTTCAACCCCTCGATGACAAAGGCACGCAACTGCGGGTTGGTATCGAGTTTACGGGGTTTAGGCCTGGCTAAACGGTCTACAGCCCGCTTTTGCGCCACGAGGGCATCGTAGCCATGCTCAGTCATCCCACGAGCGATTTCTCTACTAATCGTCGACTGATTCCGGCCAAGCTGGGCTGCAATCTCACGATGAGAATGGCCCTGCTTCAGCAGATAGGCTATCGCTATCCGGTCATGGCGAATAAGACGCTTTCCGCGTCCTACCTTCGATTCGGATTCAGTGGGATGATCATTGAGTACCAAACGCCCAGACATGCGATTATGGTGCCACGTTCTCACCGTGTCAGCGCAGCGATCAACTACCTGGCCGACTTCCTTATAGCTTTTGCCAGCATCAACAAGTTTCAAAGCTTTAGCAATGCGATCCCGCTCAATTTGTATGGCTCCACCGCGACTGTTGTTGGCGAGTTCAATACCGTCTTGCGCAAGGTATCGGTAAGCCGTCTGTGGGAAACCTGTCTCTTTCAGTGCGCTATACGCAGACTGGCCGCTTTCTACAAGAGCAACGAGCTTTTGGTATTGATCTTTGTACTTATCCTCATTCAGGCTCCGATGGCGCTTGCCGCGGCTAAGTCCCTCAGCCTGACGCCACACCCTCGCCTGAGCCTTCGAGACCCCCAACTCCTTCAGGATCACCGACATCGGACGCGCATCATGCAGATACGCCTGCACATACCGCTCACGTAGCTTCTCATCACCGGACATCTACACAACCTCCCAGCTGTATAGATGCATTCACCACCTGAGCCCGCC
>NZ_KV794763.1:0-28841 GCF_001808895.1 Corynebacterium sp. HMSC070E08 | reverse complement strand
TATCAGGTGTCTACCAAACAGGGGTCAGGTCCGAATAATCCTCACAGCAGCCATTGTGATCTATTGTGCGGTCAGCTACCGACTAATCCAAAGCCACCAGAACGCTCAGACAAAGTTTTTCAAAGAGAGCATGCGCAGTTTCGGCGTCCTAGGGAATTCTTTGTCCCTCTGGAAAGAAGCGACAGTATTTTCTACCCAAGCATTTTTGGAATCTCGCTATAGAAAGGATCGAAGCACTGTCGAACGCGCTGGTGTCTATTCATATACCATGACGCGGCGGCTGTATGTTGCCCAAGGAATCGTTTTAGCAATAACGATTTGTGTTCTCATTATTGCCATTATCCTTCGAACAAGTAATGGAGATGCGCAGGCGATCGGATCAATTATTTCGTCTACAGGAATCGCCATTGCAGCCATTACGCCCCTACAATCCGTCGGGTTTGGAGTGTCCGCACTCGCTGTTTCAGTTTCCCATGCGAGTGAAGCAAGCGAAAAAATTCGCCCAATGGAAATCGTCTCTACAACGAGCCAAAACGTGGATTTGTGGAATGAACAAATACTGCGTTTGTCTGACATGGCAGCTTCGGCACACCGGCGAAATGAGCAAAGACCAATCTGGGTTCTTGGTCCAAGCGGCTCAGGGAAAACGACGGTTTTGGAAGGGTTCCTAAATCTAAATCAATATTCGTTACCCTTGCAACAAGATTCTCGTGAGATAAGGGAGAATTCAACGTATGCGCCTCAAAGCGCAAGCCTGTTACACGCCAACGCCATAGACAACGTTATTTTTGGCCGATCAATAGCCGTGTGCAAAGCTGACGAATTACTCACAGCAGTAGGACTTCACGAGTTTTCTTCAACGGGCTGCAAGAAGAACTCCGATGTAGCGGGTGAAGACGGTGGGGCATCCGGTGGGGAAAAACAAAGAATCGCCTTGGCACGAGCATTGATCGCTAAGCCCGGGTCAATTGTGGTCCTCGATGAGCCAACCAGTAGCTTAGACAAGAACTCACGGGCGTTGGTGTGGGGCATTATTGAAGACCTTGCACGCGAAAAAACGATCATTGTTTCAACGCACGATGCCTCCGCACCTATTCGTCAAGACGATACGGTGCTTCAATTGACCAATGCCAATGAAGCACCTTTATCAAAACCAAAAGAGCATCCCAGTGAAGCTTAGTTTCTCTTAATCGCTATCCGTGGACAGCGCCGCGACGAAGGCCTCCTGCGGCACTGAAACGGAGCCGATGGACTTCATGCGCTTCTTACCGGCCTTCTGCTTCTCCAGCAGCTTGCGCTTACGCGAAATATCGCCGCCATAGCACTTAGCCAGCACGTCCTTGCGCATGGCGCGGATGTTCTCACGCGCGATAATCTTCGAACCGATCGCCGCCTGGACGGGCACCTCGAATTGCTGGCGTGGGATAAGCTCCTTGAGCTTCTTCGTCATCTTATTGCCGTACCACTGCGCGGAATCGCGGTGCACAATCGCAGAGAAGGCATCCACCGGATCACCGTTAAGCAGGATATCCACCTTCACCAGGTCCGCCAGCTGCTCACCAGCCTCCTCGTAGTTGAGGGACGCATAGCCCTTGGTGCGAGACTTCAGCATGTCGAAGAAGTCGAAGATGATTTCACCCAACGGCATGGTGTAGCGCAGCTCCACGCGGTCCTCAGACAGGTAGTCCATGCCGCCCATCTGGCCGCGCTTGGACTGGCACAGCTCCATGGTTGAGCCCACAAACTCTTCTGGAACGATGATGGTCATCTTCACAATCGGCTCGTAGACCTCGCGCAACTTGCCGCCGGGCCAGTCCGACGGGTTGTGCACCATGGACTCCTCGCCGTCCTCCGCCACCACGCGGTAGGTCACCGACGGTGCCGTGGAAATCAGGTCCAAGCCAAACTCGCGCTCCAGACGGTCGCGCGTGATTTCCATGTGCAGCAGGCCAAGGAATCCGCAGCGGAAGCCGAAGCCCAGGGCGACGGAGGTCTCGGGCTCGAAGGTGAGGGAGGCATCGTTAAGCTGCAGCTTCTCCAGCGCGTCACGCAGGTCCGGGAAGTCCGCCTGGGAGATCGGGAACAAGCCGGAGTACACCATGGGGTTCGGGTCGGCGTAGCCCTTGAGAGGCTCAGTAGCGCCATTCGACGCCCACGTAATCGTGTCACCGACCTTGGTCTCACGCACGTTCTTCACGCCGGTAATCAGGTAGCCCACCTCGCCCGGACCCAGGCCCTCACACTTCTGCATGGTGGGGCTGACGATGCCCACCTCGAGCAGCTCATGGTTGGTACCCGTGGCCATCATGGTGACCTTCTGACGCGGGGTCAGCTTGCCGTCCATCATGCGGATGTAGGTCACCACGCCGCGGTAGGTGTCGTAGACGGAGTCGAAGACCATGGCGCGGGCCGGGGCATCCTCGCCGAACTCGGACGTCGGTGCCGGAATGAGCTCCGCCACCTTATCCAGCAGCTCCGGCACGCCCTCGCCGGTCTTGCCGGACACGCGCAACACCTCCTCCGGCTCGCAGCCGATGATGTGGGCAATCTCCAGGGCGTACTTCTCCGGGTCGGCCGCGGGCAGGTCGATCTTGTTCAGGACCGGGATGATCTCCAGGTCATTTTCCATGGCCAGGTAAAGGTTGGCCAGGGTTTGGGCTTCGATGCCCTGGGCGGCGTCGACAAGCAGGATGGCGCCCTCGCAGGCCTCCAGCGCGCGGGAGACCTCGTAGGTAAAGTCCACGTGGCCAGGGGTATCAATCATCTGCATGACGATCTCCTGGCCCTCGAACTCACCGGAGCGAGGAATCCAGGGCAGGCGCACGTTCTGCGCCTTAATGGTGATGCCGCGCTCGCGCTCGATATCCATGTTGTCGAGGTATTGGTCGCGCATATCACGCTCCTCCACCACCTGCGACAACTGCAGGATGCGATCAGCCAGCGTCGACTTGCCGTGGTCGATGTGGGCGATAATGCAAAAGTTTCGGATCTTGGACGGATCCGTAAACGTAGTGGCCGCGAAGTTTGTAGACATGTGTTTAGAATAGACGACATGTCTAGGTTGGCACGCATTCTCGGTATCGGAGGCCCTGAGCCTGTCGACGTCGGTCTCGAGCGCATCACCGAAGGCTTGGGGTTGAACCAGAATGATTCCGTGACGGAACCGCGCAAAGCCGCCGACATTCGCGTCGAGTGTGCCGCCGCCCACCCGCGCAGCGTCTTCTTCACCCCCGACATGGACGGGCAGGCAGACTCCGGCGAGGTTGTCTGGGTGTGGGCGCCCTCGGATGGCAAGCAGTCCCCGCCGCGCGAGCGGGCCGTGCTCATTGTCTCGCGCACGCGCACCACCGTGCTGGGTCTGCTCATCTCCCCCAACCCGGGCCACGCAAACAAAGAGGAATGGCTCGATATCGGTACCGGTGAATGGGACGAATCCGGCCGGCAGTGCTGGGTGCGGATGGACCGCGTGTTGGAAATCTCCGAGGAACAATGCCGCCGACAGGGCACGCTCTTCCCGGAACGCCGCTTCGAGCGCATCGCCAACCGGCTGCGCTCACGTTATCACTGGGCCTGATTTGGGGATTCGGTCCGAGCCCTGCTAAATTTTTTGGGATGCCGGGGCACGCTGGCGGTCAGGACCTTGGGTCCGCCTTCCTCGGTTGCACATTCCTACGACTCTAAGAGGTATAACGATGGCAAACATCAAGTCCAAGCAGAAGCGCATCCTGACCAACGAGAAGTCTCGTCAGCGCAACAAGTCCGTACGCTCCGCCGTGCGTACCGAGATCCGCAAGTTCCGTGAGGCCGTCGCCGCTGGTGACAAGGCTGCAGCCGAGAAGCAGCTGCGCGTTGCCTCCCGCGCACTGGACAAGTCCGTGTCTAAGGGCGTCTTCCACCGCAACACTGCGGCTAACAAGAAGTCCGGCATGGCCACCGCCTTCAACAAGATGGCCTAAATGAAACCGCTCCTGAAGTGGGTCGGGGGAAAGCGCCAGCTGCTACCCGCTATCCACTCCGTGCTGCCCGAGAGCTTCGATACTTATGTCGAGCCTTTCTTGGGCGGCGGAGCGGTTCTTTTTTCTTTGGCGCCCGAACGCGCCCGGGTCAATGACCTGAACACCGAGCTCATCACCGTCTACGAGGTGGTCCGCGATAACGTGGACGAGCTCATCGCCCTGTTAAAGGGCTATCCGAATGATCCGGATTTCTTCTACGAGATGCGCGCCCGCGACCGCGAGCCGGGTTTTGCGCACTTAAGCCCCGTTGAGCGTGCTGCCCGCACGATTTATTTGAATAAGACCTGCTACAACGGGCTTTATCGGGTGAATAACGCCGGCCAGTTCAACGCCCCGTTTGGCCGCTATGCCAACCCGAAGATTTGCGATGAGCCCAATCTGCGTGCGGTTTCGGAGTACCTGTCCTCCCACGACGTGACGTTTTATAACGGCGACTACGCCGCGGTGGAGGCCAACGAGGGGGATTTCGTTTACTTCGACCCGCCCTACGATCCGGTCAACCCCACGAGCAATTTCACCGGCTACCAGTCGGGTGGTTTTGGCCGCGCGGACCAGATTCGTCTGAAGGAAACCTGCGACGACCTCAATGCCCGCGGGGTGAAGTTCCTGCTGTCGAATTCCGCGACGGACTTCATCAAGGAGCTGTACGCGGACTACCACATCGACATCGTGGGGGCCACGCGCGCGGTGAACTCCGTGGCCTCGAAGCGCGGCAAGGTCGATGAGGTGCTCGTGCGCAATTATGCTTAACGACGCCGCCTGGGACCTCGTCTACCCCCACATCGCCGCCGACATCGCGGACCAGGGCTTTGCGGTATTGCCCGCCGCGAAGCTTAAGGAGCTATCGGGCCGCGAGCCGCGGTTGATGGCCAAGCATGACTTTTCGGCGGCGCGCCCCGAAGTGTTTCGAAAGCACGGTTTGTCCATGCTGCCGATTCGCCGCGATGCCTACCTGATTGGCCGCTTTGACCTGTACCAGCCTTTCCCGGAGCAGGCCGGGCCGCTGAAGTCGATGCCGGTTCCGAGCCACATCCAGTCCATTGACTTCGAGAACCTGACCTCGGAGGCAGCGGCACTGACCGCGGCGAGCTTAAGCGGCATGCTCGAAGATTTCCTGGGCGGTAAGCTGGTGCCGACGGTCAGCGGGCGCATGTCGACGCTCACGCTGCCCATGCGTATCGGCGGGCGCGACGTGGTGGTGGACCGCGCCCAGATGGAGATCGATGCCGGCTTCGAATCCGCCGAACACCTCGTGCTCGTGGAGGCGAAGAACCACCTCTCCCCCGACTTCAACATCCGCCAGCTTTATTTCCCTTTCCGCCGCTTCTCGCTGGCTCTGGATAAAGAGGTGGTGCCGGTGTACCTGGTCTACTCCAACGGCATTTTCCATTTCTACCGCTACGCGTTTAGACAGCCGGAGGACTTCCGCAGCATCGAGCTCGTAAGCGCGGCGCGCTATGTTTTGGGCGAGTCTGGCGTGACCGACGCGACGGTGCGCGCGGTGCTGGCTCGCACTCAGGTCGAGGGCACGCGCGTTCCTTTCCCACAGGCGGACTCCTTTGCGCGGGTCATCAGCTTGCTGGAGAACCCAGTGGACAAAGCGGAGATGCCCGAGGAATTTGGCTTTACCCCGCGCCAGGCGGATTATTACAGCAACGCCGCCCGCTACTTAGGCCTAAGCAAACTGAGCGGCACGCGCGATGAACGCAATCTCACCCTCGTCGAGGCCCTGGCTTCCCGCCCGGTGTTCCGGAACATGGTGCAGCACGTCGTGGATACCCACCGGATGGTGAGCAAAGAAGAAGCACTGGTCTTCATGCGCGCGGCCCACCTGGGACTCAACGATACGACCCTGCGCCGCCGCTCCGCCACGGTCGCGGCGTGGTCGCAGTGGCTCGCGGAGCTACTCGAGCAGGCCTAGGCGGCCTGGATGCCGGCCCACACCAGAGCGCAGCCAGCCACCACGAAGAAGGCTCCGGAGCCGATGTCGATCCACGGGCCCGCGGCCAAGAGTCGTCGGCGAATCGCGCGGGTAGAAATGACCGTCGAGAGGACCACGAAAAGCAGGTAGCTCGACAACGACAAGCTCAGCACCAGCGCCACCGATACCCACACCGGCGGGTGCGGCGGCAGCAGCGGGGCGACCATAGCGGCGAGGAAGAGCACGATCTTCGGGTTGGACAAGTTGGTAGCCAAACCCGTGCGGAAGACCTTGCCCACCGACCCCAAGCGTGCGGCCGCCTCCTCCTCATCGACGGGCGGCTGCTTGCGCAGCTCCAGCCCGGAGCGAATGGAGAGCACGCCCATAAACACCAGGAAACAGCCACCGATCACCTGAATCAGCGAGAGGACGCCGGGGAAGGCGGTGAGCAGGGCGGCCGCACCGAACACGGTCAGCGTGCACCAGAACAGCACGCCGACCTGGATGCCCGTCGCCGCCGCAATGGCGTGGCGGCGCGAGCGCGTGGCATAGCGCGTCACTAGGACGATGTCAGGGCCGGGTGCTGCCGCACCGACGAGATTCATCAGGAGGATGGCCGCAAACGCGGACCAGCTCATGACAGGCGCTCGAGGAGGTCCTCGCGGCCGAACATGCGGGCCGAGTCGAGGGCGTTGGGCTGGCCGGCGGAGGGGTCGGCGCCGGCGTCGAGGAGGGCGTCGATCACCGCGTCTTCTTTCTTAAAAATCGCTCCGGCCAATGGCGACTGGCCACGGTCGTTGAGGAGGTTGACGTCGGCCCCCGCCGCGGCGAGCTGGCGTACCAGCTCCGCATGGCCGTGGTAGGCGGCGAGCATGATGAAGGACTGCCCGTCCTGGTTTACCATGTCCACGTTGACGCCCTGCTTGATGTACTCGAGCAGCGTGGCATCGCCGTTGCGGGCAAAGTCAAAAAGCTTGGTGGCAAAGTTCTGGATGTCATCCATGGAGGGTTAGTCTAGCGCGCTAGCTCCGCCACCCGTTTAACGGCCGCCTCGATGGCGAAGTCCTCGTCCCCGCCCTGGCCCTTGACCGCGGCATCCAGCTCCGCCATGAGGATCACGGCTTTGGTGATGTTCTCCCCCGACCAGCGCCGCGCCACCGGTTGGGTGAGTTTTACCGCGTAGGGCGCCATGCCGGTCTGGGAAGCCAGCGAGTACTGATCCCCGCGCGCGGAGTAGAGCCGCGCGATATTGCCCACCTTGTTAGCCAGCGCCGAGGCGATGGCCACGGGGCTCGCCCCTAACTGCAGCGCCCGACGGCACGTGGAGACCGCCGCCTCCACGCGGCCAGCCACAGCAGCATCCGCAATATCCCAATTGGCCACCTCAGCCACGCCCACGTAATACGCGTGCACCGCCTCGCGGGTTACCTTGCCACCTGTGTCGAAGACCAATTGCGAGATGGCGGAGGCGAGTTCGCGGAGGTCGGAGCCGACGCCGTCGAGAAGCGCCTGCACCACATCCGGGGTCGGTCGCACCCCGTGCGAGGCGAACTCGCGGGTGGCCCACTGCGCGAGCTCGTTCGGGTAGAGGGAAAAGACCTCATGCACCTCGGCCGCCTTGCGCAGCGCCGCGATGAGCTCCGGCGGCTTCTTCTTTTTCTTCAGCGTCTTCGCCGTCACCGAGTAGATCAAAATGAGCGTGATGCCGGGCATCGGGTTGGCGCAGGCGTCGAGGAGGATCGTCGTGACCTCCTTGCCGGCCCGCTCCACATCACTGATGACGATGACGCGGTCCTCCCCAAACAGGGAGGGGCTGGTCGCTTCCAGGATTTCGCCTTCGCTGACCTCGGAGGCCTTGAGCTTGGTTACCTCGCCGTGTTGGATACTCAGGCGGGCGCGCTCGGCCAGGAATTCATCATCGCCGAGGATGAGGTGCACGGGGGCTGAAGACATGCCTGTCATCTTAGCAACGCCGCGATGATCCACCCGCCGAGCAACAGCACCGCGATAGGGCCGGCGGTCACGGTGGTCACGGGCATCGAGGAGGCGACAAAGTGGATCCAATCCGCCAAGGGCTCAATGAGGATCACAAGCGGCCTGCCCAGCCCCACCTGCGCCAGGGCGGCGGCGATAAGCCCCACGACGGTGATGACCGGCACGACCGGAGCCACCAGCACATTGGCGATGACAGAGACCACCGAGACCCGCCCGGACATGAGCGCGATGAGCGGCATGGTCACGATATCCGCGGCGATGGCCACGGCGAAGGCGCGGGCGACAATACCTGTGCCCAACACGCGCAACAGCAGCGGGCTGAGTACTACGATGCCGGCGGTCGCCGCCACGGAGAGCGCGAAGCCGAAGCTGACCGCTAGGTCGCTGTCCGCCGCGAGCAGGAACAGCACGCCGAGGGAGAGCGCATGGAGCGGTTCCATCTTCGAGGAGTGGAGCACCGCCACCAAACCGGCCAGCCCAGCGACGGTGGCGCGCTGGACGGAGGGCTCCCACCCCACCAGCGCCACGAATAACGCCAACGCGCTTGCCGACGCCCCCACCCTCGCCCGCGGCCCCGGCACCACCAACGCGGCCGCGGTGCACACGATGGCGACGTTAGAGCCCGACACAGCACTCAAGTGCGACAGCCCGGTGTCGATGTAAAGCTGCTTGTCCTCGGGGCTTTGCAGGCTGGTATCGCCCAGCACCATGCCAGGGATAAGGCCGTTATCGCACACGGCGCGGAAGTTCTCCGCCACCGCGGCGGTCCAGCTATGGGCGTGCGCGGTGAGTTCGCCGCTGAAGACGGTCTGCCCTACCCCTACCCGGTCAGACGGACCGGGGTGACCGTGCACCGTGACAAGGGAGCCGCTGAAGGCCTCCGGTTTTTCCTTGAGGAAGACCGGCAGCTGCGCTGGATAGCCGGGCACGCGCAAGCGCACCATCCACCCGGAGGCGGTCTGGGTGGGCTCGGCGGCAAGTTTTCCCGTCACCCCCGAACCAAAATGAAAGCCCGCCGCGCGCACCGAGCGCACATGCGCAAGGGTGGCGAAGATGCCCCCGCTCGCCGCGCACAAGATGCCCTGGCCGCGCCACTGACCGCGCGCTAGAACGAAAAGCACGAGCCCGCACAACAGCCACGGGTGGCCGAAAAGTACTGCGAGCGTGGCCAACCATGCGACCACCGCGGCGGGCACCAGCCGCAGTTCCCTCACGGCCGAACCTTGTCCTTGAGCTTCGCGAACTTCGCCGGGCCGATGCCGGAGACGTCCATGAGTTGCTCCACGGTGGTAAAGCTCCCGACTTCCTCGCGGTGCGCGATGATCGCCGCAGCCGTGGCCGGCCCCACCCCGGGAAGCTCAGTGAGCTCCTCCGCGGTGGCGGAGTTGAGGGAGATAGTGTCTTCGGCCGTGGCACCTGGGGCAGCGGGAGGAGCGCCGACGGTGATCTGTTCGCCGTCGTTAAGCTTCTGCGCCAGGTTGAGGTTGTCGGTGGGCACGCGCGGGCGTGCCACCTCAAGGGCGTCGTTGATGCGCGCGCCCGGTGCCAAGGTCACCAGGCCCGGCTGCTCGACGTCGCCCACGACGGAGACCACGATGTCGGCCGCCACCTCGCTGCTCGGCGCGGCCACCTCATAAGGGTTCTCCGCGCTGCGGCTCAGCCCCAGCCAGGCGAGGAGCGCAACGCCGGCTAGCCCCGCTACGACAAGCGCCAGCCAGGGTGGCACGCGCACGCGCGGAAAGTCGACGTTGAGCAGTTCTTCTTCCCCGGTGGGGCGGGTGAGGTCACGGAGGCGATCAGCAATGGCGTTCATGCCCGCGACGCTACGCAGCGCCCGCACCCCCGTCGAGGGCTTAAGCCGCAGCCTGTGGATAACTTGTTGAAGACATCAACAACGTCTTTAGCTCGGCTCCGCCGTCAGCTAAAGACTGCGGAGACGCCGATGGCTCCGGGGCCGACGTGGACCGCGAGGACGTCGGTAAGCGGCACCAGCATAAAGGAGGAATCCGGCAGCGCCAAGCGCAGTAGGTCCTCCAACCGGCGGGCCGAGACCTTGTCCTCGTTGTACTGCACCACGATGAACGCCGGCTTGCCCTCCGCGCGGGAGGCGACCAGATCCACGAGCTTGGTAAAGGCCTTGGTTTGGGTGCGGGTCTTGCCCACCATCTCCAGCTTGCCGCCCTCAATCGCCATGATTGGCTTGGTGGCCAGCAGCGCGGTCGACAGCATCGCCGTGGCCGCGGACATGCGCCCGGAACGACGCAGCTCCTCCGTCGAGCTGAGATAGACCAAGGTGTGCCCGCGCTCGAGGGTGTTGATGGCGGCGGCATAGCACTCGTCGAGTGAGGCGCCTTCCTGGGCAAGCTTCGCTGCGGCCATGGCAGCGGCACCCATGACCATGCCCGCGGTGCCGGAATCGATGACGCGCACGGTGTCGGGGAAAACGCCGGAGGCAGTCACCGCCGCCGACCACGTCGAGGACAGTTCCTTCGACAGGTGGATGGCTAGCACCCCGTCATCGCCGGAGCGTTCCATCTGACGGCCGTATAAAGCGGCCAATTCGAGGGCAGTCAGACCCGAGGTGGACAGCTCCGCGCCATCCTTGCCGTGGCTTTCCATGACGTGCAGGTCCACGACGCAGATGTCGAGCTCCTCGACGATATCCGCCGGCAACCCCGCGGCGGAATCGGTGACGACGCGAATCACTAGACGTCCGCCCCGGCGCCACCAACGACAGCACCGCCCATATTCCAACCGTCAAAGTACCATTGGGCGCGGGCAACGTTCTCCGGGGTGAATTCCAGCGGGGAGAGCGGACGAGCGGCATCGAACTCGGGCCGCGCGGTCAGCTGCGACCAGTGAGTGTTCTTCAAACCAGAGAGAATCCCGTACTGGTGGTGCTCAAGGCCCAATAGGTGGCAGGTCAGCGCGGAAATGGCGCCGCCGTGCGCGACGACAAGCACCGCGCCTTCATCCCAGTCGGAGTGCTCCTGCATGAGCTCATCAATGACCGGGCGGGCTCGGTTGGCCACATCGACGCGGCTTTCGCCCTGCGGCGGCGCCCAGGTGGGGTCGTGGCGCCACAGCGCACGCGCCCCGGGGTACTGCTCATCCACCTCGGCGGAGGTCATCCCCTGCCACTCCCCCAGGTGGGTTTCACGCAGGCGCTTATCGACGGTTACCGCAAGCCCCAAGTGACGGGCGATGATTTCAGCGGTTTCGCGGGCACGGATGAGGTCCGAGGCGACAACCGCGGTGATGCCTTTATCCTCGAGCAGGTCAGCGGCAGCGCGCGCTTGGGAGTACCCTACGTCCGACAGCTCGGTGTCCAGGTGCCCCTGCATCCGTCCGGTAGCGTTGTAGGTGGTTTGCCCGTGGCGGATGAGGAGGAGACGGCGGGTCATAATTCGTCATCTTCCGGCTCTGGCTGGGCCAGGGGAATCTCATCGATCGAGTCCACGTCGCGCGGGTTGACTTCATCAGACCACTCGCCGGGGCGTTCCGGGGTGTCCAGACCGGGGATGTCGAGAAGCGGGCAGTCGTGGTAGAGGCGATCCAAGCCGTAAAACTCGCGCTGATCGTTGCGCTGGACGTGGACCACGATGGGGCCGTAATCGAGCAAGACCCACCGGTTCTCATGATTGCCTTCGCGGCGCTTGGGCTCAAAGCCCTGCTTGGTCAGCTCGTCCTCGACTTCCTCGACGATGGACGCCACTTGGCGCTCGGTATCGGCGGAGGCCAAGACGAAGACCTCGGTAATCGCCAGCACGTCGGAAACGTCAATAGCGGCAATGTTGGTGGCCAGCTTTTCATCCGCAGCCAAGGCGGCGGTTTCCGCCATCTGGCGTGCTTCATCAGTAATCGACATGACAATCCCTACACAAGTACTTTTCTCTTAAGAACTCTAGTCTTACACGACAAGGCGCATTTTCCTAGTCGAATTCCCCCCGCCTCTGCGCGGATACTACAGCGGTTTTTCCGGGTGTGGGCTGTAGAGGTGATTCTTGGCGATGTATTGCACCACCCCATCCGGCACCAGGTACCACACCGGCTGGCCCTGCTGGGCGCGAGCACGGCAATCGGTGGAGGAAATGGCCATGGCGGGAATCTCGATTAGCTCGATGTCGTCTTGGGAGCCCTCCGGCAGCATGTCCTTGCGGAGCTCGTAGCCGGGGCGGGTCACGCCGACGAAGTGCGCCATCTCCAGCATCTCTTCCCAGTTCCGCCAGCTCATGATGGAGGCCACAGAATCCGCACCGGTAATGAAGTAGAGCTCGGCATCGGGGAAAAGCTCGCGCAAGTCCCGCAGCGTATCGATGGTGTAGGTGGGGCCCTCGCGGTCAATGTCTACGCGAGAGACGGTAAAGCGCGGGTTTGATGCGGTGGCCACCATGGTCATCAGGTAGCGATGCTCGGCGGCGGTGACCTGCTTATCTGCCTTCTGCCAGGGCTGGCCGGTGGGCACGAAGACCACCGTATCGAGGCGGAAACGGTGGGCTACCTCGCTAGCAGCGACGAGGTGGCCATTGTGGATCGGATCGAAGGTGCCGCCCATGATGCCGATGCGTTGTGGACTAGTCATGGCTGGTGAGTATACCGGCCACAGCATCAATGACCTGCACGTCCTGCTCAGTAGGCTCCCCCAGGAAGTAGGAGGCGTGGCGCTCAGCCTTGGTTGCTAAGGCGCGGTTGGCGGCTTCCAGGGAGAAGTCGCAGACGAAGTCACCGTCCAAGCAATAGTCGACGTAGCGGTTTGCCGGCAGGCCGGTGCGGTTCTGGGCCCACGGCACCTGGTGCAACGGATTGCCAAACGTGAGTACCGCCTGCAGGCGTCCGGTTTCGGCAAGGTGACTCTCCACGCTCGTTGCGACGAGCGCGCCCTGCGAGTAGCCAGCGGCCACCCAGCGCGGGCGGCAGCCGGTGGTGGCTTCATAGTCTTCGACCACCTTCGGGGCGTTGCGAACACCGGTGCGCAGACTATCGACGGCCCCCAGCGTCACCGAGTACGCCAAGTCCCCGATGGGGTGCTCCTGGAGGATCTCCACGGTTCGCTGCACGAGTTCACGCGGGCCGAGGTCCTCACCCTCCTGCGCCAAGGGTGGCAGGTTCATGGCGGCGGGATAGGATTCCGGGTCGAGCGCTAGCACATAGACGCCATCCATAGCGCCCGGGTGGCGCTGCTCAACCTGGTGGAACAGCGCAGCAAAGTTACGTCCCTCAAAGCCCGTGGACTCTGGCGCATGCACGGAGTAGCGCTGCGGGCCCACGTATTCGCCTTGCTCCTCGTTCTGATCCGAGCCGCGCGCGACGAGCACTGCGGTCTCGGGGCAGGTGTCAACACCGCCCGCCGAGGCCACAGGAACGTTCAGGAGAAACGCTGCTGCGCCAAGCGCGGCACACATGCTAAAAGAAGGAGGCTTCACCCTTTCCTGTTTAGCGGAAACGAACGCTGTCTACCATGCTGCCGATGGAATCATAGACCTGGTTATCCCACTCGTGGTAGGTGAAGAAGTACTGGCCGTGGGAGCCGCCAGTGGGCTTAGCGGCGTAGAGGGTGTGGGCGGAGAGGTCGCACACGGCATCGAGGGGCAGGCAGTAGTCCACGCGGCTGACGTTGGCGCGCATCTGCGGGAAGTGGCCCATCGGGCCGCCTGCGCCCTGGGTCGCACCGACAACGGCCGGATCCCCGGCGCGGGTCAGCGGGTTGCCAAAGGTCACGACACCGGCGAGCTGGCCGCGGTGGGCTAGCTCCAGCTCGTGGTTGGACAGGACCATAGCACCTTGGGAGTAGCCGGACAGGATGTACTGCGGGTGGCAGCCGGTAGCGGCCTCGTAGTTGTTGATGGCGCTGGTCACGCCGCGCTTGCCGGTCTGTACGGAGTACATGAACTGGTTGATGGCGGAGACCGCGGTGTTGATGACCGGGTTGGCGTACTGTGCGGCTAGGCGCACCAAGTCGGCCGCGGTGGTGGGAAGCGACTCGTTCGGCACGGAATACTCCGGGTACGTCGCCGGGTAGTATTGCGGCTCCAGCCCCAGCACGTAGACATCCTTCATCAGCGAGTTGCCACCGTGTGTTGCCTGATAGCGCGCTTCAGCGCCGTGCAACATGGCGCGAATGGATTCGCCTTCCCACCCATTGGAGGCTCGGCCACCCTGGTTGGAGTACTGGGTGGGATAGATCTGGCCGTTCTGGCCGGAGCCGCGCGCGGCGACGACGACCACGGCGGGGCACTGTTCGTCGGCATGCGCGGCGGGTGCAGATACGGTGTTCGGGACGATGAGGGCGGCCGCGGCCACGACGGCGGCGGCGACGGAGGAAGCAATGCGGGACAGCATGAGCGGAAGGCACCAATCAGTTCTTTGTTATTACCGCGCTTTAGAGTACCCAGTCCTGTCCCGCCGCGCAGCACGAACCCCACACAAGGCGAACAATCTACTCGAAAAGTTTTCGAGTAGGATGTTTTGCGCAGGTCAGGCTCGAAAAATTCCTTTCGAGTAGCTTTCGAGTAGCTTTCGAGCTCTACTCAGCTCACCCAAAAGGCCCCTCAACAAACCACACTGCCCGCGGATCGCGCGGACCATTACCCCTCCATTTCACAAGCCCCTTGTCACGCATGGCTTGCAATGCACGACGCACAGATGGAATTGACACGCCAAGAGCTTCGGCCACTTCTCCCGTAGACATTGGACGTGCGCTCGTTTCCAACGCTGCCAACGCCCCTTCAGCATGGCGGGGCAAATCCTGCAGCACTTGCTCGTTCAATCGTTGAATTGCCTTCAACGTCAGAACAACGCTGCCACTGGTCTGCACATAAGAGGGATCAGCAAAACCGACGCGGCGCATACCAGCGAACATACGCCGGATGCCCTCGCCCAGTTCTTGGCCTATGCGTAACTCAGCAGTAACGCGTGCAATGAGGGGGTTACGCGCGAAACGTGCTATCGATTCAGGCTTAGCGGGATCAACAAGACCCGGAAAACGTCCGGGGCTAGAAATCTCAATCCGACTGGGGTACACCTCAAATCGAATATGATCACCCGACATACTGTATGAACGGTGCACAACAGCGTTAACTAGGCCTTCCAGCCACACATCATGCGGAATGAGATTCTCGTCCTCAAATAACCCCGCCCCCGACAACCTACGAACCGTCGGCAGCATCCCACCGATTACCTCTTGTGCTGCACGGATCTGATCAGGCAACGGACCATCAAAGCGACGGTCTTCCATCAACTGCTGTTGCTGACCTGGCAGGCGCTCATCTTCTGCGAAGCGAAGTACTCGGATGTGAGCATTCGGGAAAAACTCTTGCGGATTCTTTCCAAACAGCAAGAGCGCGGCGGTCCGCGGACGCCCCTGGCGGTCAATCAGATTCCGCGCGTTGAGTGAATCTACGCCGGAAGACGAACCGATAATGTCAGCGTAATTTTCGACTAAGGACATATCGAGATCTTCTGAGCTAGCATGCGCCGGCACAGTAGCATCGTACTGCTGCTCGCCCTTGGTGTATCGAAGCTCGAGGATGTCATCGGCCTTGAGATGCCTAGACTCGTCTCCCACCCGCAGGTAGCACTCCCCCGACCTTAAATAGTGAACACGCTCGCTGGGCAGGATATGAAAGAGGAACACCTCTACGCCCTCGTCAATTTCGAGCGTTTCGATGCGAACTTTAACGGTCGGATCCGTATGGTCCAACGCGGTCTGCCGCAAATCGTTCCCCTGACCCGCGGTAGGGAGACCATCAAACTCACGATCCGTAATCCCCACGGCAACAACGCCACCCTCAGCATTAGCCATTCCGACGATTGTCTTGGCCAAATCCTTAGGCTTGATTCGGAACGATTTGCGGTCGAACCACTGATCTTCAGGCACACTCAAAAGCAACCGTGGCTCTTCGTGAAAGTTTCGCTGTAGACTCACAGAGAAACATCCTACTCGAAAATTTTTCGAGTAGGATGTTTTGCGCAGGTCAGGCTCGAAAAATTCCTTTCGAGTACCTTTCGAGTAGCTTTTCTAGCTGTCCCTAGGGGCGGGTCTGGCCGGTGCCCTGCAGCACCCACTTGGTAGACGTCAGCTCCGGCAGAGCCATCGGGCCGCGCGCGTGCAACTTCTGAGTGGAGATGCCGATTTCCGCGCCCATGCCGTAGACCTCACCGTCAGTAAACGCGGTGGAGGCGTTGAGCATGACGGCCGCAGCATCCACCTCGTTGGCGAAGGTCAGCAGCACGTCAGCGTCCTGGGCGGCGATGGCCTCAGTGTGGCCGGTGGTGTACTCAGCAATGTGCGCGATGGCGCCGTTGACGCCATCGACCACCTTGGCGCAGATATCCATGGAGAGGAATTCTTCGCGCCACTCTTCGTCGGTGGCCTCCACGGCGTCCTTAACGCCGAAGGCTTCGAGCTCCTTCACATCGCCGTGGATGGTGACGCCTGCCTCCTGGAGGGAGGTGATGATGCGGAGCTTTGCGGCGTCGTCAAGCGCGGCGTCGATCAGCACGCCTTCCGTAGCATTGCACACCGAGGTGCGGCGGGTCTTGCCGTTGATCACCATATCGGTAGCCTTGTCCAGGTCAGCGGAGGCATCGACGTAGAAGTGGCAATTGCCGGTACCCGTCTCGATGGCGGGGACGGTGGCGTTTTCCACCACAGCGTTGATAAGGCGCGCGCCGCCGCGCGGGATGACCAGGTCCACCAGGCCGCGGGCGGTGATGAGGTCCTGCACGGAATCGTGGGTCTCACAGGGCAGAAGCTGCACGCCTTCGCGTGGCAGATCGAATTCCACGAGGGTGTCTTGGAGGAGCTCCACGAGCTTAGCGTTGGAGTTCTTCGCGGACTTGGAACCGCGCAGCAGCGGCACGTTGCCGGACTTCAGGGCCAGGCCGAAGGCATCGACGGTGACGTTCGGGCGGGCCTCGTAGACCATGCCCATCACGCCGAGCGGCACACGAACCTGCTTCATCTGGATGCCGTTATCCATGGTGCGGCCCTGCAGGATCTCCCCTACCGGGTCCTGGAGGGAAGCTACCTGGCGCAGGCCGCCGGCAATGCCCTCGATGCGGGCGGCGTCCAGCGACAGGCGGTCGATGAGGGACTCGGACATACCGTTGGCGCGGCCGGCTTCGATATCGAGCTGGTTAGCAGCGAGGATGTCCTCGGTGTGCGCGATGAGGTTTTCCGCGGCGCGATTGAGAATCTCGTTCTTGCGCGGGGTGGTCAGCTGCGCGAACTGCGGCGCCACCGCCTTGGCGGCGCGGGCTTTGGACAGAACTTCTTCACGTTCGGTGTTGCTCATGCCATACCAGCGTACGGAAGGTCTGCCCGCTTGTCAGGGATTTTGTGCAGCTATGGGCGCGGATCGGCCCTTAGTTAGGCCTCGAGCTCGCGGCGGCGCTCCGCCGCGGCACGCAGGCGCTCGGCGCGCTTTTTCTTTTCTCCTTCGGAAAGCTCATCAAAGAGCTCTTCATCCGACTCGCTGAACTTCAACACCCCGCGCGCAGCCCAGGAAGCGAAGAACGCGATGACGGGCGAGATCCAGAAATAGCTCCAGTCGAAGACAAAGAGGCCCAGGAAGAGCGCAATCATCGCCACCGACCAGATGACGGAATCCACTATCTGCACCTTGCGGCCGCGGGAGAGCATGTCCTCCAACTCCGCCTCGTGGCGGCGTGCGGGTGTTGTGGCGCTTGGGGTGGAAAGCTCCGGCAGGTCCGCAAAGAGCTTTTCGACGTCTCCGCGCGTGCGCGCCGCGGCAGCCTCGCCGGTGCGCTGCTCAAATTCATCGGGGCCCAACGCACCGTTGACGAAGTGCTGGCTCAACTGCTCCAGGGCCGCAGAACGCTCCGCATCACCAACGCGGATATCGGGGTTCTCCATTAATAACCTGCCTTCGGGTCAACCAGAGTGGGCAGCTCCTCCCCCGCCGCGAAAGCCTTGGCCACCTTGATGGTGTGCGCGCCAATCTTCTCGCGCACGGAGCGCTGCGTATTGGCAATGTGCGGGGTGATAACCACGCGCTTATCCTGCCATAGCGGGTGATCCTCCGGCAACGGTTCGGGGTCGGTGACGTCGAGTGCGGCACCCGCGATCTCGCCCGACTCGAGTGCTGCGAGGAGGTCCTCGGTGTT
The DNA here is from genome assembly GCF_001808895.1 of Corynebacterium sp. HMSC070E08. Lineage (NCBI taxonomy): Bacteria > Bacillati > Actinomycetota > Actinomycetes > Mycobacteriales > Corynebacteriaceae > Corynebacterium > Corynebacterium sp. HMSC070E08. The sequence goes on along the minus strand of NZ_KV794763.1, from coordinate 10,781 downwards.
GATGAGCGGGCCGCGGCCCACGTTGACCACGACCGCGTGATCCGGCATCTGCTTAAAAGCTTCCGCATCCACCATGTGGCGGGTCTCCGGGGTCAGCGGAGCGATAAGGACGAAGTAATCCGCCTTCGGCCAGACCTTGTCCACTTCAGAAATCGGGTAAGTCTCCTCCGCGCCCTCGACCGGGTTGCCGGAGCGGTTGACCGCAATGATGCGCGGCCCGAAACCAGACAGCATGCTAATCAGACGCTTGCCAATGCCACCGGCACCAATAATGGCCACCGTCTTATCGTCGTAGAGGTAGGAGGTGTGGGCCTCCATCTCTGCATAAGAATCAAACGTGCCGTTGACGCGACGGTGCGCGTGCAGCTGCGCCAGAAGCAGCGCGATGGTGGATTCCGCCACCGTGTTGTCATAGACCCCGGCGGCGTTTGACCACGGCACGCTGCTCCCCTTCATTGCGTCGAGCACGTGGTCCACGCCCGCCGAAGGAATCTGCACGAAACCAATGTTCTCCGGCAGCGGGTCCGGGAAGTCGGTGCCGTCGCCGGTGTAGATGAGGAAGGAGGCCTCATCTAGCCGGGCGCGCTCAAAGCCCGCGGCGTCAAGCACCTCGATGGTTTCCTCCCACGGGTGTGGTTCGATGGCGTACTTCATGCACATCCTCCTTAGCTAGTATCCGGCGTCCGGGTCGACGCGCGTGGGCATATCCTCGCCGCGCTCCCACGCGGCGGCGTTGGCATTGAAGATAGCACCCAGGTGGTACTGGGCCACGTGATCCGAGGCCGCCATGTGCGGGGTCAGCGTAGCGTTGGGAAGCTCATAGAGCGGGTGGCCATCCGGAAGCGGCTCCGGATCCATGACCTCGAGGCCCGCTCCCGCGATCTCGCCCGTGCGCAGTGCATCCACGAGATCATCAGTGACTACGGTGCTGCCGCGGCCGACGTTGATAAACACCGCCGAGCGCTTCATGGCGCGGAACACCGCAGCATCAAAGAGAGCTTCCGTCGCTTCTGTCGCCGGCAGAATGCTCACCACGAAATCCGCCTCGCCCCATGCTTCGTCGACGCGCTCGATAGGGAGTGTTACGTCCGCGCCGTCCACTGGGCGGCCCGAGCGGTTCACCGCGGTGATGTGCACGCCAAAGGGCCGGAGATAGGCCATGAGCTGCGTGCCGATTCCTCCCGCGCCCACGATGAGCACGCGCGTAGGCCCCTGTTGGTCATAGAGCCAGGCCTGGGATTCATCGAGCTCACGCGCCACCGACCAGGACTTCGCCAGCGCGAAAGCCTTGTGGTGGTGCGCCTGGGAGAGCATGAGCCCCAGCGCGGATTCCGCCACGGGCTTGGCAAAAGCGCCGGCGGAGTTGCACCACGGCAGGCCATCCGGCCGGATGAGCCCGGCCTCGATATGGCGGTTCACCCCGGTGAAGCAGTATTGCACCCACTGGATATTCTCCGGAATCTCCGGGGTCTGCGCCGGGTCCGAGGCGGTGTTCACAAAGACCTCGGCTTCCGCCAAGCTCTCCACGCGCTCGTGCCCGGCTGCGTCGATATCTGCCACGGTCGCTGCCCACACATCGGGGCCCATGAAATAGCGCATTAAATTCGGGACGCGAAATTGGACAGGTAGTCGGCGTGAACAACCGGGCGGCGCATGTCCTCCGGCAGCTCCTCGGTGTGCTTGCCCAGCAGGTTGCGCAGCGTGGCGGAGTCATAGCCCACCTCACCGCGGCCAATGACCTGGCCCTTGGGGCCCATAATGTCCACGATCTCACCGGCGCTGAACTCACCCTTGATATCCGTGATGCCCACGGCCAACAGGGAGTTTCCGCCGCGGACCACGGCTTCCATGGCGCCCTCGTCGAGGCGCAGCGAGCCGCCGGTATCCGCGCAGTAGAGCGCCCAGAACTTCCACGCAGACAGGCGGCGCTCCTCACGGGTGTGGAAGACGGTGCCTACGGAGGCGTCGTCAAGCGCCTGTCCGATGTTATCCGCCGAGGTCAGCAGCACGGGAATGCCGCCGCGGGTGGCCAAGCGCGCAGCAGAGACCTTCGTGGCCATGCCACCGGTGCCGACCTTGCCGCCGTCACCAGCAACAACCGCCTTGAGGTCCTTGCCGGTGCGCACCTCCTCGACGAACTTGGCATCGGGCTCCGCCGGGTTCTTGTCATAAAGGCCGTCCACGTCGGAGAAGAGGAAGAGGGCATCCGCGCCAACCAAGTTGGCCACGAGCGCGGAGAGGCGGTCGTTATCACCGAAGTGCATCTCGGAGGTCGCGACGGTGTCATTCTCATTAACGATGGGCACCGTGCGCATCTGGCGCAGGCGGTCAATGGTGCGCTGGGCGTTGCGGGCGCGATCGCGCTTGCCGACGTCCGACGCGGTCAGCAGCACCTGCCCAATGGTGCGGTTATAGCGGGCGAAGGACACGCCCCACTCGTAGGCGAGGTGGACCTGGCCCACCGCGGCAGCTGCCTGCTTGGTGGCTAAATCGGTGGGGCGCGTGGTCAGGCCCAGCGGGCCCATGCCCGCAGCCACCGCACCGGATGAGACGATGATGATGTCCGAGACATTCATGCGGGCGCACACAGCGTCAACGATCTTGTCGATCTTCTCAGTCGAGGTCACGAAGTCATCGCGCGTCAACGACGAGGAGCCGATCTTGATGACGATGCGCTTGGCCTTGGAGATCTCCTCACGCAGGGGTGAGGAAAAACCACTGGATTTTTCCGACAGCGTGGTCGTCTCCGGATAGTCCATGTCCGGGGTTGGACCCTCAAAGGGTTCGAGGGGAAGAGGATAGTCGATCTGGTTGTCGTGTTCGGATGACATACCGGCTCAGTATACCGGGCTAGCCCTGCCAGCGATCGCGGTTTGCGGACTCGCGCGTGACCTCCCCATCCGTGCCAAAGTCGAACTCGTCGACGAGACCGCGGCGCGCCTGGGAAGCGCGCTTACGCTCGGCAGCCGAGACTCGCTCGGTGCTCATGAGGCGGCCATCCTGTCCGCGGCCAGCGTCGGTCGCGCGGCCACCAGCCATGGGCTCGTACTCGAAGGTGATGTCCCCGATGGTCACGGGGCAGCCTTCCTGCGCGCCTTGGCGGTGCAGTTCCTCTTCGACACCGGCCTTGGCAAGGCGGTCCGCAAGGTAGCCCACGGCCTCGTCGTTTTCGAAGTCCGTCTGGCGGATCCAGCGGTCGATCTTTTCGCCTTCGACGATGAAGCCGCCCTCCACCTCGGGGTCTGGGGTGACGGTGAAGTCGGCGAACCTGCCCTTCTTTTTCTTGCCCACGGACTTCGGCTGAATAATGGTGTGGTTCTTGTCCGCGGCGACCTTGGGCTGAGCCTTGCGGTGCTCGTTGACCATCTCCATGAGCTTGTACTTCAGCGGGTCGAGGCCCTTGCGCGCGACTGCGGAAATGATGAAGACGGGCCAGCCGTACTTCTCTTCGAGGTCACCCTTGACAAATTCTGCTAGCTCTTCGGCCTCGGGAATGTCCGCCTTGTTGAGGATGATGACGCGCGGGCGCTCGCGCAGATCCCCCAGGCCGGTGTCCTGCTCCAGCAGCTCTTGGTACTTGGCCAGCTCGGTCTCGAGGGCCTCGATATCAGAGAGCGGATCGCGGCCCGGCTCGATGGAGGCGGTATCCACCACGTGGGCCAGGACCGCGGTGCGCTCGATGTGGCGCAAGAAGTCGAGTCCCAAGCCCTTGCCCTCGGCGGCCCCAGGGATCAGGCCCGGAACATCCGCCATGGTGAAAGACTCATGGCCCATGTCCACTACGCCCAGGTTGGGCTGGAGGGTGGTGAAAGGATAGTCACCAATCTTCGGCTTGGCCGCCGAGAGAACAGAAATAAGGGAGGACTTACCCGCGGAAGGAAAGCCCACGAGGCCGACGTCCGCCATGGACTTCAGCTCCAGGATGAGATCGCGCGCCTCACCAGGTTCTCCCTGCAGCGCAAAGCCCGGAGCCTTACGAGCAGCCGAGGCCAGTGCTGCGTTACCAAGTCCGCCGAAACCGCCCTCCGCAGCCACGAAGCGGGTCCCCGGGACCGTGAGGTCCGCGAGCATCTCCCCATCCTCGGTATAGACCACGGTGCCTGCCGGCACCTCCAGAATGAGGTCCTTGCCGCGCGCGCCGTTGCGCCAGTCGCCAGCACCGTTGCCGCCACGCTCGGATTTGATGTGCGGGCGGTAGTGAAAGTCCATCAGCGTATGGATTTGGGTTGAGACCTCCAGCAAGATGTCTCCGCCGTGGCCGCCGTTGCCGCCATCGGGCCCGCCGAGCGGCTTGAACTTTTCGCGGTGAACGGAGGCGCAGCCGTGTCCGCCATCGCCTGCCTGCAGGTGCAAAACCACTCGGTCAATGAATCGTGCCATGCCCGTTAGTCTAACGGTTCCTGGCATACCGTCCTAGTTGAGCACTGCCGGGGATCTGAAGCCCACGGCCCCTTTAGTCTTCTCCACGCTCTCCCGCCACGCCGGCCGCGTGAAAACGACAAAATCCCGAGCAAACGCTCGGGATTAAGCCATGAAGCTCTTAGGCAGTTGCTTCTGCAGCAGCCTCTTCAGCCGGAACAATGTTGACCAGACGACGGCCACGCTTGACGCCGAACTCAACAGAGCCTGCAGCGAGAGCGAACAGGGTATCGTCGCCGCCGCGACCAACGTTCTCACCCGGGTGGAACTTGGTGCCGCGCTGACGCACGATGATCTCGCCGGCCTTAACCTGCTGACCACCGAAGCGCTTGACGCCGAGACGCTTGGACTCAGAATCGCGACCGTTGCTGGAGCTGGAAGCACCCTTCTTGTGTGCCATGTGGTTTTCCCTCCTTCAGGGATGAATTAGTGCCGGTTAAGGCTTACTTGATACCGGTAATCTTCAGCGTGGTCACCGGCTGACGGTGACCGAGGCGACGCTTGTAACCAGTCTTGTTCTTGTACTTGAGGATGTCGATCTTCGGGCCCTTGCCCTGCTCGACAATTTCAGCGGAGACGGAGACCTTCTCGAGGTCTGCGGCCTTCGACTTGACGGTTGCGCCATCGACGAGCAGAACCGGGGTGAGAGCAACGGAGGAACCCGGCTCACCCTCGATCTTCTCGACCTTGACGAGGTCACCTTCAGCAACCTTGTACTGCTTTCCGCCGGTCTTGACGATCGCGTACATAGAGGGCTACCCCTTATCTAAACTCGGCTCGCTAGCAGCTGGGTGGTGCCGCTAACGAATGGACATTGGACATTGGCGTTTAGAACCACATCCGCGAGAGACGTGCGGAAACCGCAGCGCGTCCCATCGAGCGCATTCATGGTCTAAACAGCGACTGTCAAAGACTACCCCGTGAGGGGGCGAAAAGGCAAAACGCCTTTTCTAGCGCGACCTGCGCCGTGCTACTCGACGCCTCCCGCGCCCGCCCCTGCGCCTTGTCGACGCCGTAGTCTCCTCGCGCTCCTTCGCCTCAGTGCTGTGCTCCGCGCCCCTACCGCGTTCCTTCGGTGCCGGCGCGGATTGGCTCTGCGCCATCTTGCGCACCACTCGGCGGCGACCGCGGCTGCGGGTCGCGCGCACGTTCATGTTCTCGCCCGACTCCGCGGCCTTGCGCTCTGCCTTGGCCTCCTTTTTAGAGGTGGCCAGCGGAGCGTCCTTGGCTGGGGTCTCGCCCTGTGCAAAGTCTTCGCGCTTCGGGCGAATATCCGAACGGGAATTTCCGCGTGTGCGGCGCTTGCGGCGCGGCGAGTTCTCGAAAGCCTCGACGGCTTCCTCGTAGGTTGGCTCCGAGCGCTGTGCGGAGGACTTCTTCTCCGCTTCAGCGTTCTTAGCGTTCCTATCCTGCTTGCCTTGCTGCGCGCGCAAGCCCTCACTCGTCTCCTCGCGCTGTGGCTCCCGGAAGGTACGCGTTGCCCGGCGCGGCTTGCGCGAGCGCTTCTGCTTGGATTTCGGCTTCGATCGCTTCGCTTCCAGGCTTTCCGCTACCGCGTAGCCAATGGACGCGCTATCCGGCGTCTCCGCGTCATCGTCGTCCACGACGACCACGCTGGCCACGAGTTCCTCCAGCGAAGATTCTTCGTCGCGCGCTGCTTCTTCATTGTCAGCACGGGCAGCCTCATGCTCGGAAGCGGCATCGTCGTCCTCGCGATGCATACGGACGGCGGCCGGGTGCTTCTTCGGATCGCGCTGCGGTGCACGGCGTTCCTTACGGCCGCGGCGCTGCGGCTTCGAGTTATCCTCTTCCGTCTCCTCATCAACCGGGTACTCGTGAATGATGATTCCTCGGCCATGGCAGGCCTCGCACTCGGTGGAGAAAGTCTCGATGAGGCCGGTGCCCACGCGCTTGCGCGTCATCTGCACCAAGCCCAGTGAGGTGACCTCAGAAACCTGGTGACGAGTCCGGTCGCGCCCCAACGCTTCCTTGAGGCGGCGCAGCACCAGATCCTGGTTTTCCGGCAAGACCATATCGATGAAGTCCACGACGATCATGCCGCCGATATCGCGCAGGCGCATCTGGCGCACGATCTCCTCGGCCGCCTCGAGGTTATTTCGCGTCACCGTCTCTTCCAGGTTGCCGCCGGAGCCGGTGAACTTGCCCGTGTTGACGTCAATGACCGTCATGGCCTCAGTGCGGTCGATGACGAGGGTGCCGCCAGACGGCAGCCACACCTTGCGGCCCAGGGCCTTCTGCAGCTGCTCATCAATGCGGTAGGCGCTGAAGGCATCCTCGCCATCGTGCTCGCGGGCGTCGTATCGCACCACGCGGTCGGCCAAGTCATGCGCCATGGAATCAACGTAGGCGCTGACCGTGTTGTAGGAACGCTTGCCGTCCACCACCAAGGTGCTGAAGTCCTCGTTGAAAAGGTCACGCACCACCTTGATGAGCAGGTCCGGCTCTTCGTACAGGGTGACCGGCTTGGCGCCCTTCGTTGCCTTTTCGTGCGCGGCGCGGGCGCTAATGTCCTCCCACAATGAGTGGAGGCGGTTGACGTCGGACGCGATGTCCTCCTCCGACACGTTTTCCGCTGCGGTGCGGATGATGGCGCCGCCATCCCCCGGGATGACGCGCTCCAGAATCCCCTTGAGGCGCTTGCGCTCCGGCGCCGGCAGCTTGCGGGAAATGCCCGCGCTGCGCCCGCCCGGCACATACACCAGGAAACGACCGGCCAGGGAAATCTGAGTGGTCAAACGTGCGCCCTTGTGCCCGATGGGATCCTTGGCCACCTGGACCAGGACTTGGTCACCGGACTTCAGCGCGTTTTCCACCTTGCGGCTGCGCCCACCAATGCCCAGGGCGCGCCAGTCGATGTCTCCCGCGTACAGCACGCCGTTTCGGCCCTGTCCGATATCGACGAAGGCGGCCTCCATCGAAGGCAAGACATTTTGCACGCGGCCCAAGTAGATATTGCCAATCTGGGAAGGGTGCGTCTCGGTCGTGACAAAGTGCTCGACCAGGAGATCATCCTCCAGCACACCAACCTGGGTGATGATGCCAGCGCCGTCGGTACGCTGCTTATCGCGCACCACCATGGTGCGCTCTACAGATTCGCGGCGCGCCAAAAACTCCGCTTGGGAGACGATGTGCTGGCGCTCGCGGCCCTTCTCCCGCAGCTCCGCACGGCGGCGACGCTGCGCCTCGATGCGGGTTGAGCCCTTAATCGCCTTCGGCTCGTCGATGTGCTCGACTTCCTCGCGGACTACCCCGCGGCCTTCTGCTCCGCGGCCACGAGAGGTACCGCGGCTGCCGCGACGGCGACCGCGCGGCTGGCTTGCCGGTGCCGAATCTTCCTCGATTTCTTCCTCGCGTTTTTCTGACTTCTGACGCTTGGCCAGCGGAGTGATCTTCGGCGCCATGAAGACCGGCGCGAAGTCGTACACGTCCGGGTCTTCCTCAGCCATCGGGGTGATCAGCGGAGTGAGCTCGTCGTCCTCGTCGCTATCACCGGCCTCGGCGAGCGCCTCGTGCAGCATTTCGGCATCGACCTTGTCGACGATCTGCGAAATCTCGTTATCAACGTTCTTGCGCACGCGCTCGCGCAGCTTTTCTTCTTCCTCGCTCAGCTGCTCCGGCTGCCCGGCCTGTTCAGTATCCTGTGTCGAGTCCTGTGCCTGTGCAGCTTCCTGCGGCTCCCCCGCGCCATCCTGTTGCGCAGCAGACTCTTCCGGTGCGGGTTCCTCTGCCTGCTCCTTCGGCTCAGCCTTCTTGCCTGCCTTGCTCACGCGCTTCGCCGCGCGCTTGGTGCGCTTCTTCTTCACCGTCTTCTCCGGCTTTTCCTCAGCCGGGGCTTCAGTAGTTTCTTCGACAGGTTCTTCGGGGGTCTGCGCAGCATCGGCCGTGACTGCAGCCTGCTCGGCGTCCTCGGCGGCGGCCTGATTGGTGTCCTCAGTGGCTGGCACGAGGGCATCGATAAGCTGACCCACCTCCTCCGGCGTAAGTGTGGATTGTGCGGACTTCTTGATGCCCATCTCCGCGAACTGGGCCACCAATTCCTTGGAGGCCACGCCCACCTGCTTAGCCAAGGCATAAAGGCGAGTCTTAGGCGCGAGCGCCTCGCGGTCAATCCCCGCTACAGCCGCGGCCAACGTCGATTCAGTGCGTGCTTCTTCTGTTTCTGTTTTCTTCTTGGATGCCATCAGTGGCTAATCTCCTGACGTTGTGCTCACCCCGGGCGCAGGTTGCCGCCACACGGCGGTGAGACTTTGAAAAAATTCTCTTCATCTTTATTTAGTTGTCAGTGCCTTCCATTCTGGCACAGAGCTCGACCGAGGCTCACATGTTAGTATCGCCGCTATGTCCGACAGCGCGCCCACAAACACACCGGCAGAGCGGAAAATACCTGTCCACGCGCCACGCACAGTGGCGCAGGCGCGCGCTCGTAACGAGATTGCACTGCGGGATATTGTGACCGTGGCCGTGCCCGCGGGCATCGCCTCCGGCCTTCGCGCCGTTGACCTCCCTTACCCCTACGCGGTCCCGGTCTACGCGGTACTCATCATGGTGATGCTCTACGGAGTCTTCCGCATCATTCGCAGCGAGCCGAGGTTGGTGCAGGCCTCCCAAGAAGAGTACCGGGCGGGCGATTACCCTCTTCTCGCCTATTTTCTACCGGTGCTTGCTATCTTCTCCCCTCTCATCACTGAGGGAATTAAATCCACCGGGATTATCGGCGATGTCTCACCCAACCCTATCCTTATCGCCGCTGGACTTACTGCTTTCTCCATCCCTGCGTTCATCTTCGGTGGCCGCGCTTTCGGTACCACCTCCTACCGAGTGGGCAAGCGACGCATCAAGGCCATCACCGAACAAGGAAGCCTCGAAGGCGTCACTCAAGCGAGCATCGCCGCAGTAGAAACTCACCCGGAAGTCCTCAGCGGGCTAGTCGCCGCCGGTGCAGTCACTGGCAATACCACCTCCATCTCTGAGCTGGGGCGGCTGATCGGCTACGAGGAGGGGCTCGAAGAAGAACTCCGTGAACTCGAAGCGGCCGGCGTGGTGAAACTGCCTGGTCTCATCAAGTGGAGTGGTGAGCGGACCTTTAACATCACTCTGACCGAAGCTGGCGTGCGCAGCATGGACGCTGCACGCACGCGCTAGCGCGGAAGAGTGGCATCTCCCGGGAAGAGTTTCGGGCCAATCCAAAGTATGAAATAGACCAGACCAACGAGGACTGGAATCTCAACAAGAGGACCAATCGTTCCGGCAAGGGCTTGAGCAGACATCGCTCCGAAGGTGCCGATGGATACTGCAATAGCAAGCTCAAAGTTGTTTCCTGCTGCAGTGAACGCCACGCTGGCAGACTGCGCGTAATTCATGCCAACGGCCTTTGCTACGCCCAGCGACAGCACAAACATGCCCACGAAGTAGATAACCAGCGGCACGGCCACGCGCACTACCGTTGCTGGCTGCTCCACAATGTGCTCGCCCTGCAGGGAAAAGAGCAACACAATTGTGTACAGCAGACCAATCATGGCCAGGGGCGATACGGCTGGGAGGAAGCGGTTCTCAAACCATTCCCGTCCTTTTACCTTTTCGCCCCACACGCGAGACAGCGCACCCAACAGGAACGGTATGCCCAAGAAGACGAGTACGGCCTTGACGATGGCCCAGAAGGAAAAGTCAGCGCTCGTCGTGTCCAGGCCCAGCCATCCGGGGAGGACGCGCAGGTAGAACCAACCCAGAACACCAAACATAGCGACCTGGAAGATGGAGTTCAGGGCGACAAGCACAGCCGTTGCCTCGCGGTCAGCGCATGAGAGGTCCGACCACACAAGCACCATGGCGATACAGCGAGCAAGGCCCACGATGATGAGGCCGGTGCGCAGCTCCGGCTGGTCCGCCAAGAACAGCCACGCCAGGGTAAACATAAACGCCGGCCCCACCAGCCAGTTGAGGACGAGCGATACCGCCATGAGGCGGCCATCCGTGGCAATTTCCTTGGTCTTCTCGTAGCGAACCTTGGCCAAGGGTGGGTACATCATGACGAGGAGACCAATGGCGATCGGGATGGAAATCCCGCCGATTTCAACGGCGCCCAAGGCTTGGCCAATCCCGGGAATGAAGTGGCCAATGAGCAGTCCGGCAGCCATCGCCAGAATGATCCACATGGGTAAAAATCGGTCAAGAAAAGACAACTTCGGGCGCTGCGACACAGCCATGTCCCCCCTCCTTCGACGTTAAACAATGGACAATACAAACATGCAATATACAGCACGTATTGATACGCGTCAATATAACGTAGGGTGCAAGGATAACCCCTATACTGGCCCTTCCGGTTTTAGAGTGCGTTGATTTTG